>NZ_JBITGJ010000023.1:115103-130494 GCF_044456925.1 Streptomyces sp. NPDC050743 | reverse complement strand
GCGGGGGCGCCCGGGGGGCGGCCCCCGGGGGGGGGGGTGGGGGGGGCCGCGCCGGGGGTTTGGCCCCGCCCGCCCCCCCCGGGGGCGGGGGCGCGGGGGGGGGGGGCCCCCCCCGGGGGGGCCCCCCCCTCACCCGTTGTCTGTCGGCCTCCGGGGAAGTCTCCGGGGAAATCGCCGGTCGGCTAGCTAATGGCCGTGCTCGTCTCGGCGGCGCTGCCAGCGCTCCTCGATCCGCTCCATCATGGAGCGCTTGGGCCGCACCTGGCGGCGGACGGCGCCCGCGGGCTGCTCGCCCGGCTTCGGGGCCTTGCGCCAGCCGGTGACGGCGAGCACGGCACAGCCCAGCATGACGAGGAAACCCACCACGCTGACCCAGATCAGCTGCGCGACCATTCCGGCCATGAGGAGCGCGATACCCACGAGGAAGCCTGCGACCGCCTGGTAGACCCGCCGCCGGGTGTACGTACGCAGCCCGCTTCCCTCAAGCGCCGACGCGAACTTGGGATCTTCGGCGTACAGCGCTCGCTCCATTTGCTCGAGCATGCGCTGCTCGTGCTCCGAGAGCGGCACGGAGTCCTCCTCATCGTGCAGTCGCCGGGGCGACCCGGGGGGTCCCTTCAGGATAGGCAGGGAATCGCCCCCGTGAAACCCGCCCCTCTACGCCAATTGGCCAACCGGAATCCGTCATGACCTACCGGCTCGCTGAGGCTTCCATTCCCCGGCGGCCGACCCGTCATGCCGGGCGGTGTACCTCGATCATACGGCGCAAACCCCACGATCGGGGGTCTTGTGGCGTACTCCATCCGCTGCCAAGGCCCTGATCAGCGGCGGGTCACGGCAGTCCGCTCAGGCCTCGGCGGCACCCGGCGTCTCACCGAGCACGTGCAGCTGGGTCGCGACGGAGTGGAACGCGGGCAGCTCGGCCGCGGCGGCCTCCAGCTTGAGGAGGGCGTCCAGGGCGCCGGGCTCGGTGTCCACGAGGACGCCGGGGACCAGGTCGGCGAAGACCCGCACGCCGTGTACGGCGCCGACCGTCAGGCCCGCACCCTCGACGAGCGCGGTGAGCTGCTCGGCGGTGAACCGGCGCGGCATCGGGTCGCCGGTGCCCCAGCGGCCCTCGGGGTCCTGCAGCGCCTGCCGGGCCTCCGTGAAGTGGCCGGCGAGGGCGCGGGCGAGCACGGCGCCGCCGAGACCGGCGGCGAGCAGGCTGAGGACGCCCTCGGAGCGCAGCGCGGCGACGGCGTTGCGGATGCCCTCGGCCGGGTCGTCGACGTACTCCAGGACGCCATGGCACAGCACGGCGTCGTAGCCACCCCGCTCGACCACGTCGAACAGGCCGTGCGCGTCGCCCTGGACCCCCCGGACCCGCTCGGCGACACCGGCCTCGGCGGCCCTGCGCTCCAGCGCGAACAGCGCGTTGGGGCTGGGGTCGACGACGGTGACGCGATGGCCGAGCCGGGCGACGGGCACGGCGAAGTTGCCGCTGCCGCCTCCGGTGTCGAGGACGTCGAGCGACTCGCGTCCCGTGGCCTTGACCCTGCGGTCGAGGGCGTCCTGGAGGACCTCCCAGACCACGGCGGTACGCAGGGAGGCGCGGGATCGAGGGGTGCCGGAGCGCAGCGACGCCGTGTGAGGGTGCTGGTGGGAGACGGGCGGGCGCATCGGGTCCGACACGGCAGTTGACTCCTCGGCAGGGCTGGATCGCTTCAGGTCCCACCCTATTGCCTGCGCCGCCCTGCCGGTCACCGCGGGCGGATCCGGCCGGGCGCGTCTCGAACGCCGGACTTCCGGTGGTCAGCCCGCGTCCGGAAGGTCACCGCGCGCGCTCGGGCCGTCCGGTTCCCCCGGGTCTTGGCCGGGTTGGGGCAGGACCGGCTGGAGGACGAGCATCCGCTCGACGATGCGCAGGAACATCGCCACGTCCCGTATCAGGTCGTCGGCGTCGCGACGGCTCGCGGCGCCCTGGATGCCGGCCTCGGCACGGGCCCGGCGGGCGGCGCCAGCGGCGAACAGCGCGCTCCACTCGGTCAGTTCGGGGGCGATCTCGGGCAGCACTTCCCAGGCGCTGCGGATCCGGGCGCGGCGGCGTGGGGAGGTCTCGGGGCGGCCGCGGGCGGCGAGCACGGCGGCGGCGGTGCGCAGGGCGGCGAGGTGGGCCGTCGCATAGCGCTCGTTCGGCGTTTCCAGGACGGTCGCCTCGTCCAGTCCGGCCCTGGCCTGGGCGAGCAGGTCGAGGACGGCGGGCGGGGCCGTGGCCCGGCGGAGCACGGGGTGCACATCGCTCGCCGGGCCGGTCAGTGAGGGGGCAGGGCCGGTGGCGCGGCGCCGGCGGGCGGCGGCTGCGGACGGGTTGGCCATGACGAACCTCCTGTCGTCTGGGTGACGGCACGGGTGCCGTATGTGCCCATCGTGAGGTATGGCACTGACAATCCGTTCTGACCTGGGGTTTTGCTTCGATCGTAGGTTCGGGCGTAGTTTTGCACTGACCAGTCAGTTCAAAACACGAGAACCACAGGGGGACTTGTGGACGGCGTGGACGTCAGGGCCGAGGGCCTCGGGCTCAGGGGACCGCGGGGGTGGGCCTTCCGCGGCATCACCCTCGACGCGGAGCCCGGCTCACTCATCGCGATCGAGGGACCGTCCGGCTCCGGGCGCACATGTCTGCTGCTCGCGCTCACGGGCCGGATGAAGCCCAGCGAGGGCACGGCCTGCGTCGGCGGGTTCCGGCTCCCCCGGCACATGGCCCGGCTGCGCCGCGTCAGCGCGGTGGCCAACGTGGCCGGGGTGACCGACCTGGAGCCGGCCCTGACCGTCGGCGAGCACCTGCGCGAACGGGCTCTGATGCAGAGCCGCTTCGGCGACTCCCTGCGCGAACTGCTGCGCCCGCGCACCCAGCGCGTGCACGAGGCACGGCTGCGCGTCGACGCGGCCCTGGCCGCCGCCGGACTCGACCTGGAAACGCTGCCCAAGGGCTCCCGGACGGCCGTGCGCGACCTGGAGCGGCCCCAGGAACTGCGCCTGTCCATCGCCCTGGCGCTGCTCGGCAGGCCCGGACTGCTCGGCGTCGACGACATCGACACCAAGCTCTCCGACGCCGAGCGTGCCGGACTGTGGGAGGTGCTGCGCTCGCTCGCGCGCGCGGGCACGACGGTGGCGGTCGTCTGCCGCACGGCCCCCGGCGACTGCGTCGTCGTACGGACCGGGGCGAAGGATGCCGGAGCGCAGGCCGGCACGAGCGACGAGGCCGACGTCCAGAGCGCCGCGGAGAGCGACCCGAAGGAGGACGTCGATGCGCTCGCCTAGGCTGGCCGTGCTCGAACTCAGGCGCTTCGGGCGCGGACGGCTGCCGCGTGCCGCCCTGGTCGCGCTCCTCGTGCTGCCGCTGCTCTACGG
Source organism: Streptomyces sp. NPDC050743 (assembly GCF_044456925.1). NCBI lineage: Bacteria > Bacillati > Actinomycetota > Actinomycetes > Kitasatosporales > Streptomycetaceae > Streptomyces > Streptomyces sp. NPDC050743. The sequence goes on along the minus strand of NZ_JBITGJ010000023.1, from coordinate 127,101 downwards.
CGCCCTGTACCTGTGGTCCTTCTGGGACCCCTACGGCCGCCTGGACCGCATCCCGGTGGCGCTTGTGAACGACGACGAGGGCGCCATCGCGGGCGGGAAGAGGATCACCGCCGGTGCCGACATCGTGGACGGACTGCGCGACAGCCGGACCTTCGCGTGGCACGAGGTGAGCGACGAGGAGGCCCGCGAAGGCGTCGAGAACGGCACGTACTACCTGTCGTTGACCATGCCGGCCGACCTCAGCCGGCGGATCGCCTCCAGCTCCGGCCACTCCCCGCAGACCGGCGCCCTCCGGGTGCGCACCAACGACGCGAACAACTACATCGTCGGCCAGATCTCCCGCACCGTCTTCAACGAGGTCCGCACGGCCGCCTCCACCAAGGCCTCCCGCACCTTCCTGGACAAGATCTTCGTCTCGTTCTCCGACATCCACGACAAGACCGTCACGGCCGCCGAGGGCGCCGACCGGCTGAACACCGGTATCGGGAAGGCGGAGAAGGGCTCCAAGGACCTCGCCGACGGACTGAAGGACGCCAAGAGCGGCAGCGGCAAGCTGGCCAAGGGCTTGGAGAAGCTGCACAAGGGCGCCGGTGACCTGCAGGACGGGTCGCGCCGGGTCGCCGACGGCACCCAGGCCCTCGCCGGCATGGTCGACGGCGTCCGCGACAAGGCCGGCCCCTACCTGAAGGACAACGAGAAGACCATCGCGGACACCGCCCGCCTGGTCGCGGACTCGGCCAAGACCGTCGGGGACAATCTCGACGTCCTGGTGAAACTCGCCCCGGGCGCCGCGAAGGCGGCCCACGCGAACGCGGACGTCCTGTCCGAGGTCTACAGGACGCGCTGCGAGGGCGCGACCGTCCCCGACCCGGTCTGCCCGGACCTGAAGCGGGCCAAGACGGCCGCCGCCGAGGTGGCCACCGTCGCCGACGACCTCATCACGCTGATCGCGGACCAGGACGGCGACCTGAAGACGATGCGCGACAACCTCGGCACCCTGCGGAAGCAGGCCACGGCCCTCGAAAAGCGCGCACCGCACCTGTACGAGGACGTCGACGACGCCGTCAAGAAGATCGACAAGCTCAACACCGGCGCTCAGAAGGTCGCCGACGGGGCCGAGAAGCTGCACACCGGGCTCGGTACCGCCAAGACCGGCGCGACCACGCTGGACCACGGCATCGCCACGGCCGCGTCGGGCGCCAAGACCCTGAACGGCGGCCTGTACCGGCTGTCCGACGGCTCCGGGAAGCTCGCCGGCGGACTGCACGACGGCGCCGGGAAGATCCCCGACTACGCCAAGAAGGACCGCGACCGGCGCACCGGCGTGATGGCCGACCCGGTCCAGCTGGCCTCCCACGACCTGCACAAGGCGCCGAACTACGGCACCGGATTCGCCCCGTACTTCATCCCGCTGTCCCTGTGGGTGGGCGCGATGGTCGCCTACATGCTGATCCCGCCGCTCAACCGGCGTGCCCTGGCGGCCGGTTCGCCGGCCTGGCGGATCGCGCTCGCCGGCTGGCTGCCGGTGGCCGCCGTGGGCGTGCTCCAAGTGGCCGCGCTGATGGCCGTACTGCACTGGGCGATCGGTCTGCAGATGCTCCGCGCGGCCGGCACGATCGGCTTCCTGTGCCTGGTCACGGCCTGCTTCGCGGCGCTCGTGCAGTGGCTGAACGCCCGCTTCGGCGCGGCCGGCCGGATCCTGGTGCTCGCGCTGCTGATGCTCCAGCTGACCTCGGCGGGCGGCACCTACCCGGTGCAGACCAGCCCGCACTTCTTCAACGCGATCCACCCCTTCCTGCCGATGAGCTACATCGTGGAGGCGCTGCGCCGGCTGATCACCGGCGGCGGGCTCGGCCCGGTCTGGCAGGCGTGCGGTGTGCTCGCCGCCTTCACCGTGGGCGCGCTCGCGCTGACCGCCCTCGCGGCCCGGCGCCGCCAGGTGTGGACGCTCGACCGACTGCACCCGGAACTGAGCCTGTGAACCGGGCGGAGGCCCCGCACGCGCGCGTACCTGTGAGAATCAGGGCCATGGAAAGCAGCAGCGCCAGGTCCGGCGGCAGCACGCGCCGCGAGGCCACCCGGCAGAAGCTCTACGAGGCGGCCGTCACGCTCATCGCCGAGCAGGGCTTCTCCGCGACCACGGTGGACGAGATCGCGGAGCGGGCCGGGGTCGCGAAGGGCACGGTCTACTACAACTTCGCGAGCAAGTCGGTCCTCTTCGAGGAGCTGCTGCGGCACGGGGTGGGCCTGCTCACCGCCTCGCTGAAGGAGGCGGCGGAGCGGACCGCGCGGGCGGGCGGCGGCAAGGTGGACGCGCTGGACGCGATGGTCCGCGCGGGCCTGGTCTTCATCGACCGCTATCCGGCCTTCACCCAGCTGTACGTGGCCGAGCTGTGGCGCACCAACCGGGCCTGGCAGTCCACGCTGATGGTGGTCCGGCAGGAGGCCGTGGCGGTGGTCGAGGGTGTACTGCGCGAGGGCGTGGCGGCCGGCGAGTTCAGCGACGAGATCGACATCCAGCTGACGGCGGCCGCGCTGGTCGGCATGGTCCTGGTGGCCGCGCTGGACTGGAAGTCCTTCCAGCCGGAGCGCTCCCTGGACGACGTCCACGCGGCGCTCTCCCGGCTCCTCCAGGGACGCGTGAGCGGAAAGGGCTGAGCCCACAGGGAAGGCGCCGGTCCGCTGCCGGACCGGCGCCTGTCGTTCCCCCGCACTCCCCCTGTGGTCCCCCGTGGGTGGTCGTCCCCGGGTCCCCCGACTCGCTTCCGCCCACGGATCGGCGGAAGGAGCGGCCGGGTGGCGGGCGCCGTTCCGCCGCCCCGTGTCGGCGGTGCCGGGCCGCGCCCCCTTGCCGTGTCTCCACTGTCCCGTTCCCACAGGTCGCGGCCCATCCGCGCGCGTACTCATCTCGCAACCTAGGTACGGATACTCAGGCCTACGCACGCGTGCCCACGCTTCCGGGCCGGTCCGGCGGGCGGCTCCGGCCTCCCGCGGGCCGGATTGTCAGTGGCGGTCGATAAAGTCGCAGGCATGGCACGGATTGCGGTGATCGGCGCCGGGATGGGCGCGATGGCGGCCGCCGCCCGGCTGGCCGTCGCGGGCCACCGGGTGGTGGTGTACGAGCGCACGGACACCTACGGCGGTGCGGTGCGCCGCTTCGAGCGGGACGGGTTCGGCTTCGACACCGGCCCGGGCCTGCTGACGCTCCCCGCCGTGTACCGCGATCTGTTCGTCAAGACCGGCAAGGAGCCGCTGGAGGACTGCGTCGAGCTGGTCCAGGTCGATCCGTCCTCGCGGCACCTCTTCGCGGACGGCACGGAGGTGTCGCTGCCGAACGCCTCACGCGCGGGCGTGGTCGCGGCCCTGGACGAGGCGCTCGGCGGGGGCGCGGGCGAGCGCTGGGGTGAGTTCCTGGTGCGGGCCCGGGAGGCCTGGGACCGCACCCGCAGGCCCCTGCTGGAGGAGCCGCTGTGGCCCAACTGGCAGGTGCTGGCCGACAAGGAGCCGTATCCGGCCGTCCCGCACAAGCGGCTGCTGCGCACGCGGCGCGCGAGCACGCTGTCCGAGATCGGCTCCTGGGAGCTGCGCGACAAGCGCCTGGCCGCCTTGCTGGAGAGTTCCGTGCTCGCCCACGGCCTCGATCCGCGGACCACTCCGGCGAGCGCGGCCGTCCTGCCCTACATGGAGCACGCCTTCGGCACCTGGTATGTGCGCGGCGGAATCCGGGAGTTGGCGCGCGCGGTGTATGAGCGCTGTGTGAAGCGACGGGTGGAGTTCGTCTTCGGCGCGGAGGTCACCCGAGTCCTGGAGAAGGACGGCCGGGCGGTGGGCGTGGAGTTGAGGGGCGGCGAGGTCGCGGAGGCGGACCACGTCGTGGCGGACGTGGACCCGGCGCGGCTGAAGACGCTGACGGAGCATCCGCTGGACGGGGACGGGGATGTACGGACCGATCCCTTCGGCCCCTGGCCGGGGCGGTTCACCGTGCTGCTGGCCCTGCGCGGCGGACGCGAGGCCGGTGCCGCGCACCGCACGGTCGTCCACGCGCCGGCGCCGGAGTCCGAGCTGGACTTCCTGGCCTCTCCGGGCGGGGACCACCCCCCGCGTCCCACGGTGACCGTGCTGCGCCCCGGCGACCCGGCGCTCAGACCGGACGACGGACACGAGTCCGTGGTGCTGTCCGCGGTGGTGCCGACCGAGGCCGGCTGGGACCAGGACGGCACGGCCCGGCGGTACACCGAGCACCTCCTCGCAGCCGCCGAGGCCGCGATTCCGGGGCTGCGGGACCGCGTCCTGTGGCAGGAGGCGCGCACCCCCCGGCACACCGGCGAGGAGACCGGCGGCTTCCTCGGCGCGGTGCCCGCGCCCGCCCTCGCCGCCGGCCAGGGGCGTTTCCTGCATCCGGCGAACACCACACGGCTGCCCGGTCTGTACCGGGTCGGCGGCTGGTCCCACCCCGGCGGCGGACTGCCGCACTCGGGCATGTCGGGCGCGCTGGTGGCGGGGCTGATCGTGGAGGGCCCGGAGTTCCGCGGCTCCCAGTGAGCCGGGACCGGGCCTCACAAGCGGTGCGGCCTCAGAAGCGGTACTGCTCGTCGTACCCGGCACCGGGCTGCTGCTGGGCCTGCCCGTGCCCCTGGTTCTGGTACGGGTACGGCTGCTCCGGCGGGAGTTCGCCGCCGTAGGTCTCGTCGGTGCGCTGCTGCGGCACCCACACCCCGCCCGCCGGCGTCTCGCCGTAGCCGCCGCCGTACGGGGCCTGCGCGTAGCTCTGCTGGTCGTACTGCCCGGAGTAGCCGGTGTCGTACGAGGCGCCGCCGTAGGACTGGCTGCCGATGTACGGGTCGGAGTAGTTGGCGTAGCCCTGCTGGCCGCCGTCGTAGTAGCCGTACCCCTGCTGGCCGTAGCCGGAGTAGTCGTAGGCGTAGTTCTGTTGCTCGGCGCCCTGGGGCTGGGCGGCGGCCGCGTAGGCGGTGTCGCCGTAGACGCCGTAGGAGCCGGTGTCCTCGGGCATGGGCTGCGGCTCGTAGATGGTGGTGGTCTCGGCCGCGATGGGCTCCGCGGCCGGATGGCCGGCCGGGGCGAAGACGTCGTCGCGGTCGTAGTCGTCGTAGTCGCCGTGCCCCTGGCCGTAGCCGGTCCGGTCGGCGTCCTGGCCGTCCTCCGGGCCCATCAGTTCCTGCTCGGGGTCGTCCAGCGCCGGGTCGTGCCGGTCGGCCCTGCCGCGGCGGCGCTTGCTGCCGCCCCCGGCCTCGGCCTCCGCCTCGGCCTCGGCGTCGGTGTCGGGGCGCTTGACCGCCCAGCCGGCGGCGAAGCCGCGGCGGAACGACAGCGTGACATAGGTCTGGCCGATCGCGAAGGCGATGGCGCCGATGCCGATCACGATCACGGAGGGCATCAGCACACCGACCACGACCCCGAGGAAGCCGGCGAACGCAAGCAGCCGCCAGCGAAGGCGCGCCTTGTACTGCAGCAGCACCTCGCCCAGCAACCACAGTGCGACGATGCCGAACGCGATGTAGAGGACCGTCCAGCCCATGTACGCCCCTCTCCCAGTGGCCGTTACGCAGTGTGTCGTATCACGGTGCGGCCGGTCTAGGCCTGCGGGGGGTGGTGCAGGCCGAGGTTCTCGTAGATTTCCAGGGTCGCCGTGGAGTTGTTGAGCGTGATGAAGTGCAGACCGGGCACTCCCTCGGCGAGCAGCCGAGCGCAGAACTCCGTGGCGAAGTCGATACCGATGGAGCGTACCGCCGCCGGATCGTCCTTCGCTGTGAGGATCCGCTCTTTCAGGGCGTCGGGAAACAGCGCGGTGCTGAGCTTGGGCACCCGTTGCAGCATCTTCACGCTGGTGATGGGCAGCACCTCGGGAATGATCGGGGTCTCGCAGCCCGCGGCCACAACGCGATCGCGCAGCCGAAGATACGACTCCGGGTGGAAGAACATCTGTGTGATGGCGTAGTCCGCGCCCGCACGGCACTTGTCCACGAAGTGGGCGACGTCGGTGTCCCAGTCCGCGGAGCGGGGGTGCATCTCCGGGAAGGCGGCGACACCCACACAGAAGTCGCCCGACTCCTTGATGAGCCGGACGAGCTCGGCCGCGTACGTCACTCCCCGGGGGTGCGGCACCCACTCGCCCATCGGATCGCCGGGCGGGTCGCCCCGCACGGCGAGCATGTTGCGGATCCCTGCGTCCGCATACTGGCCAATGATGTTCCGCAGTTCGGCGATCGAGTGGTCGACCGCGGTGAGGTGGGCGACGGGCGTGAGCGTCGTGTCCACGACGATCTGCTGCGTCTCGCGGACCGTGGTCGTGCGCGTGGAACCGCCGGCGCCGTAGGTGACGGAGACGAAGTCGGGCGCGACGGCCTCGACCCTCCTGAGCGCGTTCCACAGGTTCCGCTCGCCCTGGGGGGTCTTCGGCGCGTAGAACTCGAACGAGTACGTCGTCTTGCCGGTGGCGAGCATGTCGCGCACGGTGCGTGCGCGATCAGTCCTGGTGGAGGGGGTTCCGAGGGCCATACCGGCAGGTTAGCCAGGGGCGAGCGGTCCCCCAACCGGACGACGGAGATTTACCCTGATTGTCGCTTTCCCGTCCACTCCTTGGACAGAAAGACGGACAGAAAAGCCGGCAAGCCGGGTGGCTAGCCCTGCCGCAGCCGCTTCGCGAACTCCGCCGCGGCCGCTCCCGGGTCCTCGGCCTCGGTGATCGCGCGCACCACGACCACCCGGCGGGCACCCGCGTCCAGCACCACGTCCAGGTTGGACAGGTCGATGCCGCCGATCGCGAACCAGGGGCGGTCGGTGCCCAGGCCGGCCGTGTACCGCACCAGGTCGAGGCCGGGCGCGGGCCGGCCCGGCTTGGTGGGGGTGGGCCAGCAGGGGCCGGTGCAGAAGTAGTCCACGCCCTCCTGCCCGGCGGCCGCGGCGGCCTCGGACTCGGCGTGCGTGGAGCGGCCGATCAGGACCTCGTCGCCGAGGATGGCGCGGGCCGCGGGGACCGGCAGGTCGCCCTGGCCGAGGTGCAGCACGTCGGCGCGGGCGGCGTGGGCGACGTCCGCGCGGTCGTTCACCGCGAGGAGTTTGCCGTGCCGGGCGCAGGCGTCCGCGAAGACCTCCAGGTGCGCCAGCTCCTCGGCGGCCTCCATGCCCTTGTCGCGCAGCTGCACGATGTCGACACCGCCGGCCAGGACCGCGTCCAGGAACTCGGGAAGGTCGCCCTGACGCGTGCGCGCGTCCGTGCACAGGTACAGGCGGGCGTCGGCGAGCGCGGCGCGTGCGGTGTCGGACATACGTGGGTCCCCCCTGGTCGGTGTCCCTGGCGGCTTCGGCGGGTGGCGTACGGGCCACGACGGCCCGCACGCCACCCCTCATGTGCGATGAGGCTCAGACGGCGAGCGCCTGGGCGCGGCGCTTCACCTCCGTGCCGCGATTCTCGCTCAGAGCCTGCGCGGGGGTGCCGGGCAGGGTCGGGTCCGGGGTGAAGAGCCACTCGATCATCTCTTCGACCGTGAAGCCGTCGTCCCGCAGGAGCGTCAGGGTGCCGGACAGGCCCTTGACGACCTTGTCCCCGTCGATGAAGGCGGCGGGAACGTGCAGTGCGCGGTTCTCACCCCGGCGTACGGCGATGAGCTGGCCCTCCTTGACCAGCTGCCGCACACGCGTCACCTCGACGCCGAGCTGTTCGGCGATGTCGGGGAGGGTGAGCCAGGCGGGGACGAGAGCATCGATCTTTGCGTCAATCTCGGTCACAGGACAAGCCTGCCATCCCGCACTGACAGTCGGAAGTCAGGCAGGTCCGGGCGGGAGGTCGTGGCTAGTCGGCGGTGGCGTCCTTCAGGGGCTTTCCCGGGTCCGCCAGGGCCTGCGCGTCCATCCGGCGGCCCGCCTCGATCAGCCGACGGCCCTGCGCCAGATCACGCGGTCGGCCCACCGCCAGCAGGGCCACCAGGCGGTCCTCGCGCAGCCAGCAGACCGTCCAGGCCGGGCTCTCCGGGTCGCCGCGCCGGACCAGGTGGTCGGCGGCGGCGTGGTGGCCGGCGTACTGCACGAACCGGCCGAACTGCTCGGACCAGAAGTACGGCACCGGGTCGTAGACCGCCGGGGTCTCGCCGAGGACGTTCGCGGCGACCGTGCGCGGGCCCTGCAGGGCGTTGTCCCAGTGGTGGACGAGCAGCCGTTCGCCGTAGCGGGCGGAGGGGAAGGAGGCGCAGTCGCCGACGGCGTACACGTCCTCGACCGAGGTGCGCAGCCGGTCGTCGGCGAGGACGTCCCCGTGCGGGCCCAGCTCCACGCCGGAGCCGGCCAGCCAGCCGGTGGCGGGGCGGGCGCCGATGCCGACGACGACGGCGTCGGCGGGCAGCCGGGTACCGTCGGCGAGCACGACCGCGCCGGGCTCGATGTGCTCCACGCGCGCGTGGGTGCGCAGTTCCACACCCGCGTCGGCGTACCAGGCGGCCATGGGCGCGGTGACCTCGGCGGGCAGGGCGCCGGCGAGCGGACGGTCGGCGGCCTCCACGACGGTCACCGCACAGCCGGTCTCGCGGGCGGCCGTGGCGAACTCGGCGCCGATCCAGCCGGCCCCGACGACCACGATCTCGTGCTGCCGGGCGAGCACCGGCTTCAGCCGTTCGGCGTCGTCCAGGGTGCGCAGCAGATGCACGCCGGGCACCCCCTCGGTGCCGGGCAGGGTGATCGGCTCGGCTCCGCTGGCGAGGACCAGGACGTCGTACGCCACCGGGCCCGCCTCGGTCTCCAGCTCGTGCTCGGCGGGGCGCAGGCCCAGCACCTCGCAGCCGAGCCGCAGTTCGACGCCGAGGGACTCGAAGTCCACGTCGAAGGCGGAGTCCTCGGCCTTGCCGAGCAGCACGGCCTTCGACAGGGGCGGCCGGTCGTACGGCTGGTGCGGTTCCGCGCCGATCACGGTGACGGGGCCTTTGAAGCCCTGCTCCCGCAGCGCGACCGCGGTCTGCACCCCGGCCATGCCCGCGCCCACGACGACCACGCGCCGCCCCGCTGACGTGCCCCCTTGCGCTGTCTGCTCGCTCACCCGATCACCATAGACACGTGACAACGCGTCAGTCAGCGGGCGTGCCCGGTGACCTCTTCCACAACGCTCGTACCGGCGCCCGCCTGGGACTCCCACTCCCAGGTCTCCTCCAGCCGCACCCGCCCGTCCGGCAGCTCCACGACCGTGGAGACGCAGTGCCCCGAGGAGGTCGTCCCGTCGGTCTTCAGCTGGACGTAGCGGAAGTCCAGCCGGTCGCCCTCCCGGGTGCCGACCAGATGACCGCGTACGACATCGCCGCCCGCGTACTCGGCCCAGATCTCGCCGTCCTTCTCGTGGTACGCGAACCGGGTGCGGGTACCCACCTGACCTGGGGCTTGGTCCGCCACGGGGGCGAGGATCAGTCCGTCGAGCGACCGGGCCATGGGCAGGGGCTCCCTTACGAGTGACGAGCGGGGCGGGCTAGGCTGGCCACCGTACAAGCACTCGCGGGAGCCCGGACGCACCGGGCTGAGAGGGAGGCTGGCGGCCTCCGACCGTACGAACCTGATCCGGGTCATGCCGGCGAAGGGAGGGGCTGGACGCCCATGTCGTCACGTACGTCCGACGTTCTCGTCATCGGGGGCGGAATCATCGGCCTGGTCACGGCCTGGCGCGCGGCGCAGCGCGGGCTCGCGACCGCCGTGGTGGACCCCGAGCCCGGCGGCGGGGCCGCGCGGGTCGCGGCCGGGATGCTGGCCGCGGTCACCGAACTGCACTACGGCGAGGAGCGGCTGCTCGCCCTGAACCTGGAATCGGCCCGCCGCTACCCGGACTTCGCGGCCGAGCTGACCGAGCTGACGGGCCACGACCTCGGCTACCGCCGCTGCGGCACCCTCGCGGTCGCGCTCGACGCCGACGACCGCGCCCATCTGCGCGAACTGCACGCCCTGCAGCAGCGCTCCGGTCTGGACTCGGAGTGGCTGTCCGGGCGGGAGTGCCGGCGCCTGGAGCCGATGCTGGCGCCCGGAGTGCGCGGCGGGCTGCGGGTCGACGGCGACCACCAGATCGACCCGCGGCGGCTCGCGGCGGCCCTGGTGACCGCATGTGAGCGGGCCGGCGTGGAGTTCCACCGCGCGTGGGCCGTGCGGCTGGACGTCGTACGGGACCGGGCCGCCGGGGTGACCACCGCGGACGGCACCGAGCTGCGTGCCGGGCGGGTGGTGCTCGCGGCAGGAAGCATGAGCGGACGGCTCGCGGGCGTGCCGGAGGCGCTGCTGCCGCCGGTGCGGCCGGTGAAGGGGCAGGTGCTGCGGCTGACGGTGCCGCGCCGGTACGCGCCCTTCCTCAGCCGTACCGTGCGGGCCGTGGTCCGCGGCAGCCAGGTCTACCTGGTGCCCCGCGAGAACGGCGAACTCGTCGTCGGCGCGACCAGCGAGGAGCTGGGCTGGGACACGACCGTCACCGCGGGTGGCGTGTACGAACTGCTGCGCGACGCCCATGAGCTGGTGCCGGGCATCACCGAACTGCCGCTCGCCGAGACCCGGGCCGGGCTGCGCCCGGGCTCGCCCGACAACGCGCCGCTGCTCGGCCCGTCCGGGCTCGACGGTCTGCTGCTGGCCACCGGGCACTACCGCAACGGGGTGCTGCTCACGCCGGTCACCGGGGATGTGATGGCCGAGGTGCTGGCGAACGGCCGGCTGCCGGAAGAAGCCCGTCCCTTCACGCCGCAGCGCTTCGGCGCCGCCGTCCTCATGGAGCAGCCCGCATGAGCATCTCGATCTCCGTCAACGGAGAGCGCCGGGAGATCGTTCCGGGCACCGCTCTCGACATCGTCGTACGGTCGCTGGCCCCGTCGCCCTCCGGGGTGGCCGCCGCCGTCAACGAGACCGTCGTCCCGCGCGCGCAGTGGGCGGCCACGGCGCTGGCCGAGGGCGACCGGGTCGAAGTCCTCACCGCCGTCCAGGGAGGCTGAGCCATGGCCGACGATCCCTTGGTCCTCGGGGGTACGACCTTCTCGTCGCGGCTGATCATGGGCACGGGCGGTGCGCCCAGCCTGGAGGTGCTGGAGCGGGCGCTGGTCGCCTCTGGTACGGAGCTGACGACGGTCGCGATGCGGCGGGTGGACCCCTCCGTGCACGGTTCGGTGCTGTCGGTGCTGGAGAGGCTGGGCATCCGGGTGCTGCCGAACACGGCGGGCTGTTTCACCGCGGGCGAGGCCGTGCTGACCGCGCGGCTGGCGCGGGAGGCGCTGGGCACGGATCTGATCAAGCTGGAGGTCATCGCCGACGAGCGGACGCTGCTGCCGGATCCGGTGGAATTGCTGGAGGCGGCGGAGACGCTGGTCGACGACGGGTTCACGGTGCTGCCGTACACCAACGACGATCCCGTGCTGGCGCGGAAGCTGGAGGATGTGGGCTGTGCGGCCGTCATGCCGCTGGGGTCGCCGATCGGGTCCGGGCTCGGGATCCGCAATCCCCATAACTTCCAGCTGATCGTCGAGCACGCACGCGTGCCGGTGATCCTGGACGCGGGGGCCGGTACGGCGTCCGATGCGGCGCTGGCCATGGAGCTGGGGTGTGCGGGGGTGATGCTCGCCTCCGCCGTGACCCGGGCGCAGGAGCCGGAGCTCATGGCGGCGGCGATGAGGCATGCCGTGGAGGGGGGTCGGCTGGCTCGGCTGGCCGGGCGGATTCCGCGCAGGCACTTCGCCGAGGCGTCGTCTCCTGCGGAGGGCTTGGCCGTGCTGGATCCCGAGCGCCCTGCGTTCTGACCCTGTGCCGCACTCGCCCATCGCTCACCCACCCACGCACCGCCCGTCACCGCCTACTGGAGGGCTGGACTTTCCCGTGGGCCACCCTCACCGTCGGCGGCCGCGGGTCGTGGGGGGGCGGGGGCGGGCGAGCGGGGCGGGTCGTAGGGGCGGTACCGGCGGCCATGCAGCGCCTGCGCCGACGGCGGCCGCGAGACGCACGAGCGACGACCGGCATGGGGGACGGTGACCGTACCGGCGGCCGT
>NZ_JBITGJ010000023.1:29701-115006 GCF_044456925.1 Streptomyces sp. NPDC050743 | reverse complement strand
GTTAGAGCCCCTGCACCGTCGATGACCGCGAGACGCACGAACAACGACCGACACAGGGCACGGGGGCGCCATACCCCCGGCCATGCAGCACCTGCACCATCGGCAGCGGCACATCGTGCGAACGGTAACCGACACAGAGCACGGGGACGGCACGGGCGGCCGTAGAGCCCCTGCACCGTCGATGACCGCGAGACGCACGAACAACGACCGACACAGGGCACGGGGGCGCCATACCCCCGGCCATGCAGCACCTGCACCGTCAGCGGCCGCAAGTCATGCGAACGGCGACCGGCGCAGAGCACGGGGGCGATACCCGCGGCCATAGAGCCCCTGTGCCGTCGGCAGCCGCGAGACGTGGGGGAGGCAGCCGAGCCGCACAGTCGAAGAGGCGGCACCGGCGGCAGCGGGTCGTCTGCGCCGCGATGGCCGGAGTCCTGGGGGCGCGGGCGATCGGCACGGGTCGTAGGTGGCGGCGAACTGCACGGTTGGTTGCCGGCGGCAGCGAGCAGCCCGGCCGTGGGCTGCATCGGCCAACCGTCCGGACGGTGGGCGGCGCCGGCCGGCCTGACGGACGGCGGGCGGCGGTGGCCGATGGACCGGAAAGTGGGCGGCGCCGGCCGGCCTGACCGACGGCGGGCGGCGGTGGCCGATGGGCCGGAAAGTGGGCGGCGCCGGCCGACGGGACGGACGGGGCCGGGGATGGAACCCTTGTTCGTGTGTCGCGTCACAGGTCGGCTTCAGTGCCTGGGGGAAAGCGTTCTCGGCGGGGGAAGTGTCGGTGGGTCCTCGTAGACTCGCCTGCGTGGATACGACCCTTCAGGACCCTCTCGTCGGGCAGGTGCTCGACGGCCGCTATCGCGTCGACGCGCGGATCGCGGTCGGCGGGATGGCCACGGTCTACCGGGCCCTGGACACCCGTCTGGACCGCGTGCTCGCGCTGAAGGTGATGCACCCGACGCTCGCGGCCGACGGATCCTTCGTGGAGCGGTTCATCCGGGAGGCCAAGTCGGTCGCCCGGCTGGCGCATCCGAACGTGGTGCAGGTCTTCGACCAGGGCACCGACGGGTCGTACGTGTACCTGGCGATGGAGTACGTCGCCGGGTGCACCCTGCGGGACGTGCTGCGGGAGCGGGGGGCGCTGCAGCCCCGCGCGGCCCTCGACATCCTCGAGCCCGTGCTCGCCGCGCTCGGCGCCGCGCACCGGGCCGGTTTCGTGCACCGGGACATGAAGCCCGAGAACGTGCTGATAGGGGACGACGGCCGGGTCAAGGTCGCCGACTTCGGGCTCGTGCGGTCCGTGGACACCCAGACCAGCACGACCGGCGCCGTCCTCGGGACCGTGTCGTATCTCGCGCCCGAGCAGATCGAGCAGGGCACCGCCGATCCGCGCGTCGACGTCTACGCCTGCGGTGTCGTGCTCTACGAGATGCTGACCGGCGGAAAGCCGCACTCCGGTGACTCCCCCGCCCAGGTCCTCTACAAGCACATCCACGAGGACGTGCCGCCGCCCTCGGCCCTGGTGCCGGGGCTGCCGTACGAGCTGGACGAGGCGGTGGCATCCGCGACCGCGCGCAACCCGGACATCCGGCCGCACGACGCCGTGGCGCTGCTCGCCCAGGTGCGCGAGGCGCGCCAGGGGCTGAGCGACGAGCAGCTGGACGCCGTGCCGCCGCAGGCGCTGTCCGCGGAGCACGACAACGCCGGCGACCGTACGAGCGTGATACCCCGCTCGCTGACCGTGCCCCGGCCGCTGCCCGTCAACGAGGAGGAGCCGGCCGGGGCCGGCGTCCAGCACACCAGCCGGCTGCAGGCGCCGCCGGTGCCACCGCGCCCGTCGCGGCGGCTGGTGCTGACGATCGTCGCCGCCGTGCTGGTGGTGTTCGGCGTGGGCGCCGGCGTCTGGTACATCAACTCCGGCCAGTTCACGAAGGTCCCGCCACTGCTGTCGAAGACCGAGGCGCAGGCCCGGGACCGGCTGAAGTCGGCCGGGCTGGAGGTCGGGCAGGTCAAGCGCGAGTACAACGACGCGGTCCAGCGGGGCACGGTCATCGGCACCGACCCCGCGCCCGGCGCCCGGATCCGCGACCACGACTCGGTGACGCTGACCATCTCGCTGGGCCCGGAGACGGTGAACGTGCCGGATGTCGCGGGCCGCCCGCTGGCCGAGGCGCGGGCGCGGCTGAAGGCGGACGGGCTGGAACCGGGCATGGTCACCCGGGAGTTCAGCGAGGGCGTCGCCAAGGGCTCGGTGATCGCCACCACGCCGCGGGCCGGCACCAAGCGGCACGCCGGGTCGGCGATCGCGCTGACCGTCAGCAAGGGCCGCCCGATCGACGTGCCGGACGTCACCGGTGACGATGTGGCCGACGCCAGACAGCAGCTGACGGAGGCCGGGCTGAAGGTGAGGATCGCGCCCCAGCAGGTCAACTCCGAGTACGACAAGGGCAAGGTGGCCCAGCAGAGCCCGGGCGACGGCAGCCAGGCCGCCGAGGGCGACACGGTGACGCTGACGCTGTCCAAGGGCCCGGAGATGATCGAGGTGCCGGACGTGGTCGGCGACAGTGTCGACGACGCCCACAAGGCGCTGGAGGGCGCCGGGTTCAAGGTGGACGAGGACCGCGGCCTGCTCGGGCTGTTCGGCGACACCGTGAAGAAGCAGTCGGTGAAGGGCGGCGACAAGGCGCCCAAGGGGTCGACCATCACGATCACCATCCGCTGACCAGGGCACTTGCGGGCCCCTCGGCGACAGTGTCAACTGGCCGCCGTCGATGGACTGTTGCCTGCTCCGTCCGCCCCCTCCGAGGCCGCTACTATGGCGGCTTCGCGATGCTCGTCCGGTGGCGCGGCAGACGGGGGGAGAGGCGTCTTGGGGGTGGAACCGGTCGCGGAGTTGACCGCAACCGACGTCTGGCAGGTGAGCATTCTCGGACCCACGGGCATGCCCGTGGGCGGAGGAGTCGTCATGCCGCCGCGGTACGTGCTGACGTGTGCCCACGTGGTGACGAGCGCCCTCGGCCGGCCCTGGCAGGACGACTCGGGCGCCACCGTGACGATCAGCCTGAGCAACGGACTTCGGCTGAGCGGCTCCCCGGGCGGCGGGCACCACTATGCGGGTGGAAACTCGCACGAGGACTTCTCGGTGCTGACCCTGCACGGCGATCTGTCCCTGGCCGGCGACCGGTTACCCACCTCGCACGGACATCTGTCCGCCGGCTCCTACAGCGCGAAGCGGCGGATGCAGGTGTACGGCTACCCCCAGGGGCAGCCGCACGGCGTGTGGGCGGACTGCCTCATGGCCGGCCCCGGCGGGCCGGCGTCGGCGCTGATCCAGCTGAACGACGCGCCCGACACGGGCCGCAAGGTCAGCAGGGGGTACAGCGGTTGCGGTGTGAAGGACGTCGCGACCTCCCGGGTGATGGGGCTGGCCGTCCTCAGGGACAAGGCACCGGACGCGGGCGTGACCTGGATGATCCCCATGGCCCGGCTGGCCCGGTCCTGGCCCCCGCTGCGCGCCGCCCTCGCGCTGTCCGGAGAGGTGCTCACGGAACCCTCCGAGCCCGAGACTGACCTCCACCAGGGTCTGTACGACGACGGCCCGTTCGACGCGGAGGCCATGGACGACCTCTACCGCCTGCTGCTGGACGGCGCGGTGCCGCTGCCGGGTCTGGTGACGCTGCGCGACGAGGCGCTCGGTCCGGTGCGCCGCCCCTGGCAGGGCGCTCCCGAGGACATCCTCGGCATCGTGCACGACCTGCAGCAGATCGCCCAGGCCGGCCGACCGGTGCCGCCGCTGCTGACGTTCGTCGCGGCGCTGTCCCAGCGCGTCCCGGGAACCCGCGGGCAGGAGCTGGCCCGCTGGGTGCGCGGCCGGGCCGGGCACTGCTCGCCGGTGGTCGATCCGGGTCCGCTGCTTCAGCGGCGTTCGCGTCCGGCGCGGGCGACCGCCCGGTGGACGTACGCCACCTTCCGCATCACTCCGGCCTCGCCGTCCCGGCACTATCTGCTCGATGTCTTCCAGGAGCACGAGGGCTCGCCGCGGGAGGCCGTGCAGCAGTACACCGAGGCCATGCGATTCGGCCACATCGAGCGCCTGATCCGGGAGGAGATCATCCGGATGCGCCGGGCGAAGGCCATCGACTCCCCGGATCTGTTCGTGGAGTTCGTCCTGCCGCGCGAGCTGCTCGGCAGGCCGGTCGACGGGCTCCCGATCACCACGCCCAGCGGCGCGGAGGTGCGTCTTGGGGTGGTGCATCCGGTCGCCGTGCGCAGTCTCGAGCGCCAGAACGCGTCGGTCTGGGTCGAGTGGGGGCATAACTGGTCCCGCAAGTGGGACAGGATGAGAGCGATGTCCGTACTCTCCGGAGAGCGGGTGGTGGATGTGGTGCCCGCCCGGAGCCAGGACCCGACGTCGTACGAAGTCGTGTTCTCCGCCCTGTACCCGGAGGACGGGCCGCTCGCGCTGGTGCTCGGCTTCCCGCCGCGAGCGGCCCGCAAGCGCACGCCCGACCCGGAGTTCGACGCGGCCCTGGACGCGGGGGTCCCGGCGCTGGTGTGGGCGCACGACGAACAGGACGGGCCGCGGGTCACCGGGGAGCTGCCGGGCCGGTTGCGGGCGACCAGCGTGCGGACCCTGCCCGAGGCGGTGTTACGGGCCCGCCGGGGCGAGTGGTCGCCCGTGCCTGCGGGCGGCGGACCGCGCATCGCCGGCGGACTGCGCCTGGGTTTCCTCTGGGATCCCTTCGACCGGCTGCCACCGCAGACCCCCTTGACCGCACCCGTTCCCGCCCCCGGAGGTGCCCCCTCGTGACCGAGACCGGAAGCCCGCAGACACCCGGGTGGTGGCTGTACCGTGGCGACGGCGTTCCGCACGACGCGATCGACCGGCTGCCCGATCCCCCGGGCTGGCGGCCGATCCAGCAGGGTGTGCCCCCGAAGGACGAGGTCCTCGCCCCCGAGCCGGCCGACGCCCGCCGGGGCCGGGTCTTCCAGGTGAACCGGGGACTGGTCGACGTCGTCAACGCGGCGCTGCTGCTGCGCCGCCCCCTGCTGCTGACCGGCCGTCCGGGCACCGGCAAGTCCACGCTGGCCCATGCCGTCGCCTATGAGCTGGGGCTCGGGCCCGTGCTGCACTGGCCGGTGACCTCCCGCACGACCCTGCGGGACGGGCTGTACGCCTACGACGCCATCGGGCGGCTGCACGAGGCGAACCTGCGGCGGGCCGGCCTGGACACGGGCGAGGGCACCGGCGGCATCGGGCGGTTCCTGCGGCTCGGGCCCCTGGGCACGGCTCTGCTGCCGCGCCGCCGGCCGCGCGTGCTGCTCATCGACGAGCTGGACAAGAGCGACATCGATCTGCCGAACGATCTGCTGACGGTGTTCGAGGAGGGGCGCTTCAGCGTCGAGGAGCTGTTGCGGCTGCCCCCGGAACAGCGCAGCGTGCCGGTGCGCACGGCGGACGGCGGCCAGGCGTTGGTGACGGATGGTCAGGTGGCCTGCTGGGCCTTTCCGTTCGTGGTCATCACCTCGAACGAGGAGCGGGAGTTCCCCGCCGCGTTCGCCCGGCGCTGCCTGCGCTACGACATCGAGCCGCCGGGGCCGGAGCGGCTGGCCGCGATCGTCGCCGCGCATCTGGGCGAGGAGGCGCTGGAGCAGGCGCGGCCGCTGGTGGAGGCCTTCCTCGTGGAGCAGGGCAACGGCAGTGTCGCCGTGGACCAGTTGCTGAGCGCCATCCAGTTGGCGCGTGTGGGCGCGGACGAGGACCCCGAGCAGTGGCAGGATCTGCTGCGCACCCTGTGGCGGCATCTCGAAACGGGGCCCTGATGTCGTACGAATCACCGGAGCGCCCCACTCCGGACGCGCGGGAGATCGCCGAAGTCCTCTGGCTCGCGGCGCAGTTGGCGCGCGCCGCGGGCGACGCGCCCGCGCTCCCGGCCGCCCGCGGGCCGCACCGGCTGTCCGGGCTCGTGGGCCAGCTGGAGCCGGATCGGCCCCAGCGCCGGCGGGACGCCCCCGGCGGCGAGGACTCCGCCGAGGCACAGGCGAACGGCACGCCGCGCGCGGGCATTCCCGCTCCGCGCACACGGGGACCGCAGCTGCACGTGCGTGACTTCCGCGCGCCGGCCGGCGACGCCGCGACAGCCGTCCCGGCGCTGCCGGTCCGCTCTCCCGGGGTGCGCCCGCTGGGGAAGCCGGCCGAGCTCGGGCGGGCCCTGCGGCCGCTGCGGCGCCGCGCCTCCTCCACGGTGCGGCACCGGATGGACGAGGCGGCGACCGCCGACCGTGCGGCGCAGACCGACGGCTGGGAGCCGGTGCTGGTCCCGGAGGAGGAACCCTGGCTGGATCTGGTGCTGGTGGTCGACACCGGCGAGTCCATGGTGCTGTGGGACAGCGCGGTGGCCGACCTGCGCACGGTGCTGCGCCGGGTGGGGGCCTTCCGCTCAATCACCGTGCGCTGGCTGGAGCACCTGGCGGACGGCACCATCGCGGTGCGCGGCACGGCACCTCCCTGGTCCGGGGACGGTCCGCGCCGCCCGGCCGACCAGGGGCCGCCCGCCTACCACTCCCCGCGCGGCGCCGTGCTCGTCTTCAGCGACGGCATCGGCCCCGGCTGGCGCTCCGGCGCGGCGCTCCGGCTGCTGGCCCGCTGGGCGCACAGCCGGCCCACGGCCCTGGTGCAACCGCTGGACCGGCGGCTGTGGCACCGCACCGCTCTGCGCCCGGTCCCCGTCACCCTGCACGCCGCCCGCCCCGGTGCCCCCAACCGCGACCTGCACGCCGGTGCGGACCAGGCCGGCGTGCCGGTGCCGGTCGTGGAACTCGCGCCCGCCGCACTGCAGATGTGGGCCCGGATGGTCGCCCGCCCCGAGTCGTCGCCGTTCCAGGGGTACGCCGTGGCGGCGGGCGCCGCGGTGCCCTCGGCACCGGCGGAGACGGTGCCGCCGCGGCCGGCCGAGGAGCGGCTGTCCCCGCTGGACCGGGTGCTCGCCTTCCGTGCGCAGGCCTCGCCGCAGGCCTTCGAACTGGCCGGATACCTGGCCGCGGCTCCCCTGTTCCTGCCGGTCATGCGCCTGGTCCAGCAGGTCATGGCGCCCCGCACGACGCCCTCGCACCTGGCGGAGGTGTTCCTGTCGGGGCTGCTGCACCCGGTGCCGTGCGACCGGCCGCGCCCGGCCGAAGAGACGGAGTTCGACTTCCCCGAGGCCGTGCGTTCGCTCCTGCTGGGCTCCCTGCACCGGCAGGAGAGCCGGCGGGTCCTGACCGCGGTCTCCGACTACCTGGCCGAGCACTCGTCCGCGCCGTACCGGTTCGACGCGACGCTCGCCGATCCGTCCGCGGAGCTGCCCGCGCGCATCAGCGCGGAGAGCCTTCCCTTCGCCAAGGTCGACGCCGCGGTGGCCGACGCGCTGGGCGGGGGCTTCACCACCCGGGCGCGCAAGCTGCGCGATCTCATCTCCGGGCAGCACCACTCCGCGGGCGTAGGTAACCGTCCGCAGCCGTACAGTTACGATGTGACCGACACCACAACCACGAACAGCACTGCCGAAACCGGGATCGCCCGCCCTCACCCGGTCGAATCCGGCGGGGCGGCCAAGACCCCCCGGCCGCCGGCGGAAAGGGAATCACCCGTGGCCGAGTCCGCGTCTCGCCTGGCCGGCGTCGACGGCCCTCCGAGCACCGGGGGGCCCACCACCGCTCCCCTGTCGACGCTCACGCGGCCCGTGCGGTTCGAGGAGAGCGTCCCGCAGGTGTGGGGTCGGCGCATTCCGCCGCGGAACCACATCTTCACCGGCCGGGACGAGCTGATCACCCAGTTGCACGACCGGCTGGCCGACCGGCGCGCGGCGATCGTGCCGCAGGCCTTCTTCGGGCTCGGCGGAGTGGGCAAGACGCAACTGGCTGTGGAGTACATCTACCGGTACCAGTCGCAGTACCAGCTGATCTGGTGGATCAACGCGGAGGATCCCGCGCTGGTCCGCTCGTCCATCGCCGCTCTCGCACCGCACCTGGGCCTGGAGGCGGCTCCCAGCGGTGACGAGGCGCTTCCCCTGGTTCTGGACTGCCTGCGGCGCGGAACCCCGTTCCGGAAATGGCTCCTGGTGTTCGACAACGCCGACCGGCCCGAGGACCTGGAGGAGTACTTCCCCTCCGGCGAGGGCCACATCCTGGTCACCTCACGCAACCAGAGCTGGGCCGGGCACGCCCACCCCATCGCGGTGGACGTCTTCTCCCGGGAGGAGTCGGTCCGGTTCCTGCAGCGCCGGGTTCCAGGGATGCCGGCGCAGGACGCGTCCCGGCTGGCCGAGGCGCTGGGCGACCTGCCGCTCGCCGTGGAGCAGGCCGGGGCCTGGCACGCGGAGACGGCGATGTCCGTGGACGAGTACCTGGAGCTGCTGCGCGAGCACGCGGGACGGCTGCTCGACACGTCCGTGCCGTCCGGCTATCCGCACTCCGTGGTGGCGACCTGGAACCTGGCCATGGAGCGGCTGGCCGAACGCAACCCGGCCGCGGTCCAGTTGCTGCGGCTGTGCTCCTGCATGGCGCCGGAGCCGATCAGCTGGGCCGTGCTGCGCAGCGCGGCCTTCGCTCCGCTGCCGTCCCCGCTGGCCGAGGCGCTGCGCGACCCGGTGGAGCTGGGCCTGGTCACCCGGGAGATCGGCCGACTGGCGCTGGCCCGCATCGACCACCGCAGCAACAGTCTGCAGATGCACCGGCTCGTGCAGGCCGTGTTGTTCAACCAGATGTCCCCGCAGGAGCAGGAGGACACCTATCACCTCACCCATGTCCTGCTGGCGGCGGCCGACCCGAAGGAGCCGGAGGACGACGCGAACTGGCGCAGGTATGCCGAGCTGCGCCCGCACATCCGGCCGACCCGGTCGGTGGAGTGCGAGCAGCGGGACGTCCGCGACCTGGTGATCAACGAGGTCCGCTATCTCTACCAGCACGGCGACTACACCGGCGGCGCCCAGCTGGCCGAGTTCGCGCGCGCGGAGTGGCGCGACCGGCTCGGCGAGGACCATCCGCAGACCATGCGCATCACCCGTGCCTACGGCAACCTGATCCGCAGCTTCGGGCGGTTCGACGAGGCCCGGCAGCTCAACGCCGAGCTGCTCGAACGCACCCGCCGGGTGTACGGCGAGGACCACGAGGAAACCCTCGCGATCGCCAACAGCAACGCGGCCGACCTGCGAGTCCTCGGCGATTTCGAGGCGGCGGCGGAGCGGGACCGGGACACCCTGGACCGGCTGATCGCGGGCTTCGGCCCGGACCATCCGCTGGCGCTGATGTCCGCGGCCAACCGGGCGCTGGACCTGCGGCTGCTGGGCCGGTTCCAGGAGGCGCTGGAGCTGGACGCGGAGACGTACGAGCGACGGGTGCGCATCTTCGGCCCGGACGATCCGCTGACCCTGGTGGTGGCGGCGAACTACGCGCGGGACCAGCGGGAGATGGGCGACTACCGGGGTTCCACCGAGTCGTTGCGCGCCCTGTACCCGAAGCTGCGCGACCGGCAGGGCCGCGAGCACCCGTCCACCCTGGACGTGGCCAAGAACCTCTCCGTCTCCCTGCGCGCGATGGGCGCCTACGAGGAGGCGTACGAGAGGTCCGGCCGTACCGTGGCCCGCTGCCGGGCCCGCTACGGCGAGGGAGACCTCAACACCCTGGCCGCGATCGGCAACCACGCCGTCGACCTGTTGCTGCGCGGTGAGCTGGAGGAGTCGGAGCGGCTGGCCGCGCAGACCGTGACGGGGTACGAGCAGCTGTTCGGCGCGGACCACCCCTATCTGCCGATGACGGAGACCAATCACGCCGTCGTCCTGCGGGCCCTCGGCGAGCACGAGCGGGCGCTGTCGCTGAACCTGTCCGCCTACGAGAAGCTGGAGCGCCGGTTCGGCCCGGAGCACAACTGCACGCTGCGCTGCGGCGTGAACCTCGCCAACGACCTGCACTCGGCGGGGCGGCACGAGGAGGCGATGCAGGCGAACACCCGCCACCTGGAGGCGCTGCGCGGCACCCTCGGCCCCGATCACCCGGTCACACTGGTGTGCGGCGGCAACCTCGCGCACGACCTGCGCTCGCTGGGGCGGGAGGACGAGGCCGCGGCGCTCCTCGACGACGTCCTGACGCGGTTCGCCCGGACGCTGGGCGCGGACTATCCGGTGGCGGAGGTGTTCTCCGGCGGCGAACGGGCGTTCTGCGACATCGAAACACCGGTGTTCTGACCCACCCGGCCCCCGGGCTCAGACACCGGTCACCCGCCCCGGACCGACGCCCACCTCCCAGGCCCCGAGTGCGTCGGCCAGCGTGGACGCGACGGCCGGCGCGTCCGGCGATCGGCTGGTGGCCGAGGTCTTCGCCCACGGCGAGCGGGCGTCCTACTCCATCGAACACCGGGGTTCCGACCTTCCGGCTCGGACACCGGCGTCCTGACCCACCTCCCGGGCTCCGGGCGTCCCGGGGCCCGCCAGGCCGCGAAGCCCGGCGCGTCCGCGGTCGGCCCTGCTCGGCCGTTCCGCCACCGGCTGTGGACTCCCGGTACGGGTCGGGACTGTCCGGTGGCCTAGGTGTTCCCCCCGGATAGCGGACGTTCGGCGGCATCGATACACCGGTCTCCCGCCCCGGGCTCAGGCGCCGGTGTCCTGGCCCGGATCGGTGTCCGTCTCCCGGGCCTCGGGTGCACCGGTCAGCCAGGTTGCGAGGGACAGGGGGTCCGGGGGGCGGGTCTGTTCGGGTGTCCTGCCGTCGGTGGTGAGTTCGCGGTACAGGTCACGGACGACCTCGGTGCGGCGGCGCAGCACGCCGGCGCCCGGCAGACGCTCCTCCGCGGCGGAGGCGGCCAGGCCGGCCCAGCGTTCGGCCCGGTCGGGCTCGGCGGCGACGGCCGCAGCGGCCTCACTGGCGGGCGGTGCCCGGTGGGCGCCGCGCTGCTTGGCCGCCCATCGGCCGAACTCGGGGCCGGGCCCGGACACAGGCCCCGAGGCGGGCCGTACGGCGCCGGCGGGCAGCGCTCCGGCCGGCAGCCGGGCCCGCCACAGCTCGGCCAGCTGCTTGATCCCCGTGCCGTCGGCCTCGGCCCAGCGCAGCCGCCAGACGGCCTCGGCACCGGCCTCCACGCGCGCGGCGACGCGTGCCGGGCCGGGATCCGCGTGGACGGCGCGCACGGTCTGCGCGGCCCGGTCGAGGAACCGGGCGCCGAGCCGGGTGAGCCGGAGCCGGCTCGCCGCCTCGGTCACGCCCCGCTCGGCCTGGGCCCGGGTCAGCGCCAGCCGCCAGGCCGCGTCCGCCCGTTCGGGCTCGGGCCGGCCCGCGCAGCGCTGCTGCCAGAACGCCAGGTCCCCCAGGTGGGCGTAGATCCCCTGGAGCAGTCCCGCGGGCGGGCGTGGGTCCGGCCGCCAGGGTGCGTACAGCCGGGGCCGGCCGTCCGGCTCGTGCAGGGTCACCAGGTCGGCCAGCGCGCTGAGTTTGCTGTGCTGGAACTCGTGGAGCAGGGTCAGGGCCAGCCGGTCGGGGTCGGCGGGCCAGGAGGCCAGGACGGTGCCGAAGGCGTGCCGTGAGGTCGCGGAGGTGACCCCGCGCGCGGGTGCGGGCAGGGGGACGATGCCGCCCAGCCCGGCGGCGAGTTCCTCGGCGCGCCCCGGGTGGCTGTCGACCAGCAGCCGCCAGGCCGACCGCAGCAGCTCCTGCCAGGCCGCGGGGCGGGCGCTGGCCGTGTCGAGACAGGGCAGGCGGGGATCCGCGGTCTCCAGCGGAACCCTGAGCACCAGTCCCCGGTGCCGGGCCTCCAGGAAGGCCACGGGCTGCCAGTCGTGTCCCGCCCGGCCCGGGTCGCGCGGCAGCGGCCGTACCTCTCCCGGAAGCCGGATGTCCACCTGGCAGCCCGCCTCCGGCCGGGGGGTGACCACGACCAGCGCCTCGCCGGCCGGGCCGAGCCGGGTGGCCGTGCCCAGACCGGGCAGCCGCAGGACGCCGTCGTGCACCGGCACGGTGATCTCGGTGCCGAGCCCGGCCCGTACGGCGGCGACCGCCGCGAGGGCGCCCAGGTCACGGGCTGTGCAGCCGCCGTGCCGGTGGGCCGGGCAGTCGCTCGTGGCCCGCGCGGCCCAGGTGCCGAACGAGGAGGCGTCGATCACGCTCCGGGCCACGGCGGGGGCGGCCCGTTCCACCCGGGCGAGGAGGTCGGCGGCCGGCTCGGCGGCGGCCGCGCACGGGCCGTCCAGGATCCGCCGCAGCAGCAGGAGGTTCCGGCTGCGCCGGGCCTGCCGCAGCAGCCGTACCGCCTCGGGGCCGCCCCCGCCCGCGGCGAGCGCGTCGAAGACGGGGTCCGAGATGACATGTGTCCCGATCACTGCGGCCGCCCCGCGGAGCCGGCCACCCAGCGCCGGATGTGCCGGATGAGCAGCAGGAGGTCCGCGCAGTAGACGGTCGGCCGGCGGTATCCGCCGTCCGGGCCGTAGCGATGGCCGTATTCACCGCCGCCGCACACGGACAGCTCGGCGCAGTTCAGGCACTGCTCGGCGAGCAGCCGCCGGCCGGACTGCCGGGCGGCGAACCCGGGGTGCAGCAGGACGTCGTCGAAGGAGTGGCGGAAGACGTCCAGGCCGGTGGCGGACGCGCCGTCGTGCCCGGTGCGCAGGGCGTCGTTCTGGTGGATGCCGCCGTCGGCCTCGACGAAGGCGGAGACCGAGCGGGTCAGGCCGACCCAGTCCAGCCGGCTGCGGCCGCCCAGCACGGCGTGCAGCAGCTCGTCCAGCAGGCGCACCGAGGTCTCCTTGCGCGGCGCACCGGCCCAGCGGTCGAAGACGGCCGCGAGCCAGGTGCCGTAGGCCCCGGACGGTCCGGGCGGGCGGGCGCCCCAGTGGGCGTGCGGCAGCAGGAAGTCGATCAGCGGGGGACGGGTGGGCAGCAGCGACTCGTAGACGGCCACGGGATCCCGGGTGGGGTCGATGGTGCACAGCAGCCCGGCGTACAGCTGCGGGAACTGGTCGGACAGGCGGTGCAGTCCGGCCATGACCCGGTCGTAGGAGCCGCTGCCGGACGACGTGCGGCGATGGGCGTCGTGGGTCTGCCGGTCCCCGTCCACGCTGACCCCGACCCGTACGCCGTGTTCGGCCAGGGTGTGCAGCATGCGGGGACTGAGCAGGGTGCCGTTGGTCTGGACGGTGAACTCGGCCTCGGTGCCCGCGTCTTCGACAATCTCGCGCAGGGCGCCCACAATTCGGCCGATACCCATCGGTCCGGCCAGCAGGGGCTCACCCCCGTGCAGCACGATCCGGACATGCGGGAGCGCGTGCCGCGCCGCGTGCTCGGCGATGCGCCGGGCCGTCTGCCGCACCGTCTCCGCGCTCATGACCCGGGGCTGACGGCGCCAGGTCTGATCGGCGTGCTCGTAGATGATGCAGTAGTCGCAGGCCAGATTGCACCGGCTGCGTATCTTGAGGACGAACTGGCGCAGCGGGACGGGCCGCCAGCCCTGTTCGAGAAGCGCCTCGACATCGGCCATCGGTCCGTCAGGGGCTCGACTGCCAGCTGTTGTACGCGTCCTCGCCGGATTCCGCCGCCTCCGCCTCGAGCCGTTCCAGCGCCACCGCGAGCACCGATCCCGGCAGCGCGCGCAGTTCGTCGATGGTGAACGCGGCGATGTCCGGCAGCTCGCACCGGACCCCCGTCGTCTCTTCCATGCCTGTGCCCCTTCCGTCTCCCGGGACATCCGGCATACGGCTCGCACCACGGCGTCCGCGCCGCCTGGGCATCGTAGGCGTATCCTCCCGGCTGCGGGAGAAGGCCGCACGTACGCTGCGACGGATCCGGACACGTCGGCCGCGGCCGCGCCGGGCCCCGCTACTTCTCCCACACGGCCCGGACGACCAGGTGGGCCTCACCGCTCGCCTTGGCCAGGACCGCTCCGGTCTCCCCGCTGAGCTTCACCCCGAACTCCAGTTCCAGGCGCTGCGGGGCGACCGCGAGCGACGTGATCCGGGCGTGTGCCTCCGCGGCCATCCGCCGGATACCGTCGAGCGCCTCCCCGAGGCCCTCCTGGGCACGCCTGACGACCGTGCCCCCGTTGACCGAGATCTCCTCCAGGCCGTAGACGTCCTCGTCGACCGGTTCGACGAGGACCCTGCCGCCGTCCGGCAGCGAGAAGCTGACGACGTCCCCCATGTACACCCTCCCCTGGCGTCCGCACAGGTGCGCTGGTGCAGTCGTACCCTGATCGGGGGCGTCCCCACACGTCCTGGCATGCTGGGTGAGCCATGACCTCACCATCTTCCCCCTCGCTTCCCGCCTCCCCTCCGCGCAACCCCGTCGGCGGCCATGTCCCCGTGGCCGGTGGACTGCACTCCGTGGGGCTGTCGTACGCCCGCGAGTTGAGGGCGGAGACCGTGCAGGTCTTCGTGGCCAACCCGCGTGGCTGGGCCACGCCGGGCGGGAATCCCCGGCAGGACGAGGCGTTCCGGGCGGCCTGCGCCGAGGAGTCCATCCCGGCCTACGTCCACGCTCCCTATCTGATCAACTTCGGCTCGCACACCGAGGCGACCGTGGAGCGGTCGGTGGAGTCGCTGCGGCACTCCCTGCGGCGCGGGCGGGAGATCGGTGCGCTGGGTGTGGTGGTGCACACCGGGAGCGCGACCGGCGGGCGGGCCCGTGAGGTGGCGCTGAAGCAGGTGCGCGCGCACCTGCTGCCGCTGCTTGACGAGCTGACGCACGACGACGACCCGTTCCTGCTACTGGAGTCGACGGCCGGGCAGGGCGCCTCCCTGTGTTCCCGCACCTGGGACTTCGGCCCGTACTTCGAGGCGCTGGACGCGCACCCGAAGCTCGGCGTCTGCCTGGACACCTGCCACGTCTTCGCCGCCGGCCACGACCTGACGGGCCCGAGCGGCATGCACCAGACCCTGGACCTGCTGGTGGACACCGTCGGCGAGGGCCGCCTGAAGCTGATCCACGCCAACGACTCCAAGGACGTCGTCGGCGCGCACAAGGACCGCCACGAGAACATCGGCGCCGGGCACATCGGCGAGGACCCGTTCCGGGCCCTGATGACCCACCCCGCGACCGAGGGCGTACCCCTGATCATCGAGACGCCCGGTGGCAGGGCGGGGCACGCGGCGGACGTGGAGCGGCTGAAGAAACTGCGGGATTCATAACCCGTTCAGGAATACCCCCGTGGGGTATGACGGTTCCTGTCCGGTACAGGAACCGTCACGCGACATGGGGGCCGTCATGCAGCACGAGGCACACGCCGAACACACCGGGCACGTCCACCACGAAGTGCACGCGCACCACGCGGCGCCCGCCGCCGGCTGGGCCGTCGCGGCCCAGGCCACCCTGCACTGCCTCACCGGCTGCGCCATCGGCGAGGTGCTCGGCATGGTCGTCGGCACGGCGCTCGGGTGGGGCAATCTGCCGACGACCCTGCTGGCGATCGTCCTGGCCTTCTTCTTCGGCTACTCGCTCACCCTGCGCGGGGTCCTGCGGGCCGGCGTCGACTTCCGCACGGCCTTCCGGGTGGCCCTGGCGGCCGACACCCTGTCCATCGCGGTGATGGAGCTGATCGACAACGGGGTGATCCTGGTCTGGCCGTCCGCGATGGACGCGACGCTCGGCGACGCGCTGTTCTGGATCTCGCTGGCGGTCTCGCTCGTGATCGCCTTCGTGGTGACCACGCCGGCCAACAAGTGGACGATCGGGCGGGGCAAGGGGCACGCGGTGGTGCACCGGTACCACCACTGACGGGCTACAGCTCAGGCCCCTCCCCCGGCTCCTCCTGGTACGAGTACCGCTGTTCCTTCCACGGGTCGCCGATGTTGTGGTAGCCGCGTTCCTCCCAGAAGCCGCGGCGGTCGGCGGTCATGTACTCGACGCCGCGGACCCACTTCGGACCCTTCCAGGCGTACAGGTGGGGCACGATCAGGCGGACCGGGAAGCCGTGCTCGGCGGTGAGGAGTTCGCCGTCCTTGTGGGTGGCGAAGAGGGTGCGGTCGGAGGCGAAGTCGGTCAGGCGCAGGTTCGAGCTGAAGCCGTACTCCGCCCAGACCATCACATGGGTGACGTCCGGCGCCGGCGGGGCCAGTTCGAGGATGGTGCGGGCGGGGATGCCGCCCCACTCCGCCCCGATCATGCTGAACTTCGTCACGCAGTGCAGATCGGCCACCACGGTGGTGTACGGCAGGGCCGTGAACTCCTCGTGGTTCCAGATGTGCTTGTCACCGTCGGCGGTGGCGCCGAAGACCCGGAACTCCCAGCGCTCGGGGCGGAACTTCGGGACGGGGCCATAGTGCGTGACCGGCCAGCCACGCTGGAGCCGCTGCCCCGGCGGAAGCGCGAACCCAGCCGTTGCTCCAGACTCTCGCTCCACCGGATGACCCATGTATCCATCCTGACAGACCTCGGGCAGTGCCCTTGACCACGAGACGACCAGGAACCCGCGAACCGGACAACTCACATCAAGCAAGCACTTACTTACTAAGTACCCACTTACTGGACGATCTTCGTCACCGGTGCAATCATGCGGCGGCACACCCCCGTGTTTCCCGTGTGGAAGGAGCCGCTGCGATGCAGGGCGACCCCGAGGTCATCGAATTCCTCAACGAGCAGCTCACCGGCGAGCTGACCGCGATCAACCAGTACTTCCTGCACGCGAAGATGCAGGAGAACCTCGGTTGGTACAAACTCGCCAAGTACACACGGCACGAGTCGTTCGACGAGATGAAGCACGCCGAGGTGCTCACCGACCGGATCCTGTTCCTGGAGGGGCTGCCGAACTACCAGCGGCTGTTCCACGTACGCGTCGGGCAGACCGTGAAGGAGATGTTCGAGGCCGACCGGCAGATCGAGGTCGAGGCGATCGACCGGCTCAAGCGCGGCATCAAGGTGATGCGCGAGAAGGGCGACATCACGTCCGCCAACATCTTCGAGGACATCCTCGCCGACGAGGAGCACCACATCGACTACCTCGACACCCAGCTGGACCTGGTGGAGAAGCTGGGCGAGGCGCTCTACATCTCGCAGATCATCGAGCAGCCGGAGAGCTAGGCGGCTTCGGGGAGCCCGGCTTCCCGGATCTCGGCTTCCGCCAGCTCGGACAGGACCGGCCTGCCCTGGTCGGCCAGCTCACGCCGCGGGCAGGCGCCTCGGCCGAGGAGGGCCTGGATCCGGCGGACGCACGAGCCGCAGTCCGTGCCCGCCTTGCAGGCGGAGGCTATCTGGCGGGGGGTGCAGGCACCGTCCTCCGCGTGCTGCTTGACCTGGGCCTCGGTGATGCCGAAGCAGCTGCAGACGTACACGCGGATTCACCTCCCGACGGGATCGCTCTATGACTGCCATCCCGTTCCCGGTGAGGCAAACCTAACCTTACCCATCCCCCGCTGGCCAGAAAAGTGGGTGGGGCGCGGAACCTGTGTGATCCGCGCCCCAGACCTGTCCGGAAGGACCCGGGAGTCCCCCGGCGGTGCCTACTGGTCCCGGTACATCTCCGCGACGAGGAACGCCAGGTCCAGCGATTGGCTGCGGTTCAGCCGCGGGTCGCAGGCCGTCTCGTAGCGCTGGTGCAGGTCGTCGACGAAGATCTCGTCGCCGCCGCCCACGCACTCGGTGACGTCGTCGCCGGTCAGCTCCACGTGGATGCCGCCCGGGTGGGTGCCGAGCGCCTTGTGGACCTCGAAGAAGCCCTTGACCTCGTCGAGCACGTCGTCGAAGCGGCGGGTCTTGTGCCCGGAGGCCGCCTCGAAGGTGTTGCCGTGCATCGGGTCGGTCACCCAGGCCACCGTCGCACCGGACGCCGTGACCTTCTCCACCAGCTCGGGGAGCTTGTCGCGGATCTTGTCGGCGCCCATCCGGACGATGAAGGTCAGCCGGCCCGGCTCCCGCTCGGGGTCGAGGCGGTCGATGTACTGCAGCGCCTCCTCGGCCGTCGTCGTCGGGCCGAGCTTGACGCCGATCGGGTTGCGGATCTGCGAGGCGAACTCGATGTGCGCGTGGTCCAGCTGCCGGGTGCGCTCACCGATCCACACCATGTGCGCGGAGACGTCGTACAGCTTGCCGGTGCGCGAGTCGACCCGGGTCAGGGCGGACTCGTAGTCCAGCAGCAGCGCCTCGTGCGAGGAGTACAGCTCGACGGTCTTGAACTCCTCCGGGTCCGTGCCGCAGGCCCGCATGAAGTTCAGCGCGTTGTCGATCTCGCGGGCGAGCTGCTCGTAGCGCTGGCCCGACGGCGAGGTCTTCACGAAGTCCTGGTTCCAGGCGTGCACCTGGCGCAGGTCCGCGTAACCGCCGGTGGTGAAGGCGCGCACGAGGTTCAGCGTGGACGCCGACGCGTTGTACATGCGCTTCAGCCGCTCGGGGTCCGGGATGCGGGACGCCTCGGTGAACTCGAAGCCGTTGACGGAGTCACCCCGGTACACCGGGAGCGTCACGCCGTCGCGGGTCTCGGTCGGCTTGGAGCGGGGCTTGGAGTACTGCCCGGCGATACGGCCGACCTTCACCACGGGCACGGCGGCCGCGTAGGTGAGGACGGCACCCATCTGGAGCAGCGTCTTCAGCTTGTTGCGGATGTGGTCGGCGGACACCGCGTCGAAGGCCTCGGCGCAGTCGCCGCCCTGGAGGAGGAACGCCTCTCCCTTGGCGACGGCCGCCATCCGGGCGCGCAGCTGGTCGCACTCGCCCGCGAAGACGAGCGGCGGATACGACTCGAGGTCCGCGATCACTGCGCGCAGAGCCTCGGGGTCGGGGTACTCGGGCTGCTGCGCCGCGGGCAGGTCTCGCCAGGTGTTGCCAGCGCTCGGGCTGGTCTTAGCGTTCACGGTCACCTCGTAAACATTACGGGGTCGTCTGCCATGCCCCATCTTCTGGCTCGAAGGGTGAGACGCGCCGGTTGTCCTGTGGACGGTCGGCCGGCGCACGGGTGCGGTAGGGTTCGTGCCATGTTCGCGCTTTCGATCCAGAACTGGTGGTGGACCGCTCATCCGGCGGCCCACTGACTGCGCGTACGCAAGACTTCGCGAAGGCCGCCCGAGGGGCGGCCTTCGGTGTGTCCGGGGTCGTTCCTCCTCACCGACGGAAGAGGACCCATGGACCTGGCACAGCTCCTGCACGACGACCGCCCCTTCGCCCTGCTCCGCCGCCGCATCACGGGCCGCGACGAGCACCCGGTGGAGGTGCTGCTCGGCCCGGTGACCAGCCGCGACCGGCTCGCCGATCTCCCCGACGAGGGCCTCGCGCTGATCCCGTTCCGGCAGATCCGCGAGCGCGGCTTCGACGTCCGCGACGACGGCACCCCGCTGCTGGTGCTGACCCCCGAGGAGTCCTACGAGCTCCCGCTCCACGTGGCGCTGGCGCAGCTCCCGGCGCACGAGGTGCGCGTCGAGGGCGGCGGCTTCGACGTCGGCGACGAGGAGTACGGCGAGATCGTCGGGCGGGTGCTGGCCGAGGAGATCGGCCGGGGCGAGGGCGCGAACTTCGTGATCCGGCGCACGTACGAGGGCGGGATCCCGGGGTTCGGCCGCGCCGACGCGCTCGCGCTGTTCCGGCGGCTGCTGGAGGGTGAGCGGGGCGCGTACTGGACGTTCGTCGTGCACGCCGGAGACCGGACGCTGGTCGGGGCCAGCCCCGAGGTGCACGTACGGATGTCCGGCGGGACGGTCGTGATGAACCCGATCAGCGGGACCTACCGCTATCCCGCCGAGGGTCCGACCCCGGAACGTCTCCTCTCCTTCCTCGCCGACGGCAAGGAGATCGAGGAGCTGTCGATGGTGGTCGACGAGGAACTGAAGATGATGTGCACCGTCGGCGACATGGGCGGGGTGGTCGTCGGGCCGCGGCTGAAGGAGATGGCGCACCTCGCGCACACCGAGTACGAGCTGCGCGGCAAGTCCTCCCTGGATGTGCGGGAGGTGCTGCGGGAGACCATGTTCGCGGCGACGGTGACCGGGTCGCCGGTGCAGAACGCGTGCCGGGTGATCGAGCGGCACGAGGTCGGTGGACGCGGCTACTACGCGGGCGCGCTGGCGCTGCTCGGCCGCGACTCCGGGGGCGCGCAGACCCTGGACTCCCCCATCCTGATCCGCACCGCCGACATCTCCGCCCGGGGACGGCTGCGCGTCCCGGTCGGGGCGACTCTGGTGCGCGGCTCGGACCCGGTGAGCGAGGTCGCCGAGACGCACGCGAAGGCGGCGGGCGTGCTGGCGGCCCTCGGGGTACGGCCGTCCCGGCCGCGCGAGGAGCGGGAGCGGCCCCGGCTGGCCGACGACCCTCGGGTGCGGGCGGCCCTGGACGGGCGGCGGGCCGCGCTCGCGCCGTTCTGGCTGCGGATGCAGGAGCCGGTGCGGGAGCTGACCGGCCACGCCCTCGTGGTCGACGGCGAGGACACCTTCACCGCGATGCTCGCGCACGTGCTGCGCTCGGGCGGCCTGGAGGTGAGCGTACGGCGGTACGACGAGCCGGGGCTGCGAGCGGCCGTGCTCGCCCACGAGGGTCCGGTGGTGCTCGGCCCCGGCCCGGGCGACCCCGCGGACCTGGCCGATCCGAAGATGCGGTTCCTGCGGGAGCTGACCGCCGGGGTGATCGGCGAGCACCGGCACGGGGTGCTGGGCGTCTGCCTGGGCCATGAACTGATCGCGGCCGAGCTGGGGCTGGACATCGTCCGCAAGGAGGTGCCGTACCAGGGGGCGCAGACCACGATCGACCTGTTCGGCCGGCCCGAGACGGTCGGCTTCTACAACAGCTTCGTCGCCCGCTGCGACGAGGAGACGGCCCGGGAGCTGGCCGCGCACGGCATCGAGGTGAGCCGGGCGGCGAACGACGAGGTGCACGCGCTGCGCGGCCCCGGCTTCGCGGGCGTGCAGTTCCACCCGGAGTCGGTGCTCTCCCTGAACGGGGCCGCGGTGGTGCGGGAGCTCGTCGGTCGGCTGCGCGGCGCGAGCAGGGCGAGGTGAGCGGGCGGGCCCGGGGACCGCTCGGTCCCCGGGCCCGGACCGGACCGTCAGCCGAAGAACACCCCGACCTCTTCGTACAGCTTCGGGTTCACCGTCTTCAGCTTGGCGGTGGCCTCCGCGATCGGGACCCGGACGATGTCGGTGGCGCGCAGGGCGACCATCGTGCCGAAGTCGCCGTCGTGCACGCAGTCGATGGCGTGCAGGCCGAAGCGGGTGGCGAGCCAGCGGTCGAAGGCGCTGGGCGTGCCGCCGCGCTGGACATGGCCGAGGACCGTGGTGCGGGCCTCCTTGCCGGTGCGGGCCTCGATCTCCTTGGCCAGCCACTCGCCGACCCCGGAGAGCCGGACATGCCCGAAGGAGTCCAGCGAGCCGTCCTTGAGCACCATGTCGCCGTCCTTGGGCATGGCGCCCTCGGCGACGACCACGATCGGCGCGTACGACGCCCGGAAGCGGGAGGTCACCCAGGCGCAGACCTGGTCGACGTCGAAGCGCTGCTCGGGGATGAGGATGACGTTGGCGCCGCCGGCCAGGCCGGAGTGCAGGGCGATCCAGCCGGCGTGCCGGCCCATCACCTCCACGACCAGGACCCGCATATGCGACTCGGCGGTGGTGTGCAGCCGGTCGATGGCCTCGGTGGCGATGTTGACGGCGGTGTCGAAGCCGAAGGTGTAGTCGGTGGCGGACAGGTCGTTGTCGATCGTCTTGGGCACCCCGACGCAGGGCACCCCGTACTCGTCGGACAGCCGCGCGGCGACGCCGAGGGTGTCCTCTCCGCCGATCGCGATGAGGGCCCCGACCTCCAGCTTGGCCAGGTTTTCCTTGATCCGGCGGATGCCGTTCTCCGCCTTGAGCGGATTGGTGCGCGAGGAGCCGAGGATGGTGCCGCCGCGGGGCAGGATGCCTCGCACCGCGGGGATGTCGAGACGGACGGTGTCGCCTTCGAGGGGACCCCGCCAGCCGTCCCGGAAGCCGACGAAGTCATAGCCGTACTCCTGCACGCCCTTGCGGACGATGCCCCGGATGACGGCGTTGAGCCCGGGGCAGTCGCCGCCTCCGGTCAGTACTCCGACCCGCATGGAAAAGTCCCTTCACCGCGGTTCCCTGACACCGGGTCACGCTAATGGTGATTCACGTCACATCGGGAGAGGCGGGAAGGGTGATTCAGGCGTACGGCCGCGCGGCGGGCCCTACGCGTCGTCGAGTCCGCGCTCTATGGCGTACCGCACCAGCTCGACCCTGTTGTGCAACTGCAGCTTGCCGAGGGTGTTCTGGACGTGGTTCTGCACCGTGCGGTGGGAGATGACCAGGCGTTCGGCGATCTGCTTGTAGCTCAGGCCCTTGGCGACCAGCCGCAGCACCTCCGTCTCCCGGTCCGTCAGCCGGGGCGCGCCGGGCGCGTCGGTGTCCGGGGCGGGCGCGGGCTCGGAGGCCAGCCGGCGGTACTCGCCGAGGACCAGTCCGGCGAGGCCGGGCGTGAACACCGGGTCGCCGACGGCCGTACGGCGCACCGCGTCCAGCAGTTCCTCGGTGGACGCCGACTTCAGCAGATAGCCGGTCGCGCCGGACTTCACCGCCTCCAGCACGTCGGCGTGCTCACCGCTCGCCGAGAGGACGAGGACGCGCAACGCCGGGTTGTGGCCGACCAGTTCCTTGCACACCTGGACGCCGGGCTTGGCCGGCAGGTTGAGGTCCAGCACGAGGACGTCGGGGGCGGCGGCCTTGGCGCGGCGGACCGCCTGCTCGCCGTCGCCGGCGGTGGCGACCACATGGAAGCCGGACTCGGTCAGGTCCCGGGCGACCGCGTCGCGCCACATGGGGTGGTCGTCCACCACCATGACCTTGATCGGGTCCTGCTGCTCGCTCATCGACGTCCCGCCTTCACGTTCTTCGGTACCTTCAGTTCCACTTCCGTGCCCTGCCCGGGGACGGAGACGAGTTCGGCGCTGCCGCCCAGGTCGCGCAGCCGCCCCCGGATCGACTGGGCCACGCCGAGCCGGCCCTCCCCCTCGGCCTGGGCGAGCCGGCCCTCGGGGATGCCGGGGCCGTCGTCCCGGACGGTCACCACGACCTCGTCCGGCTCGTCCTCGACCAGGATCCAGGCCCGGGCCTGCTCGCCGGCGTGCCTGCGGACGTTGTCCAGGGCGGCGCCCACCGCGGCGGCCAGCTCCCGCGCGGCCGGCCGGGGCAGCTCGACCGGCGCACCGGGCTCGGCCAGGCTCACCCGGGCACCCGCGTACGGGGCCAGCAGGGCGCGCAGGTCCATCGGCCCGTCGTCGTCCGGTTCCTCGACGGCGCGTACGACGGCCCCGGCCGCCGCGTCCTCCGACACCCGCGAGACCGGCAGCAGACCGCCGGAGACCAGGGTGCGCAGCGCCACCTCCTGCTCCCCCGCGAGCCGGCCCAGCTCCGCCGCCTCGCCGCCGATGACCGCGCCGCGCCGCTGCACCATCGCCAGCACCTGGAGCACGCTGTCGTGGATGTCCCGGGCCAGCCGCTCCCGTTCCCGGGTCGCGGCCTCGATTTCCAGGGCGCGGGCGAGGGTGCGCTCGGAGGCGCGGGCGACCTCCACGACGTAGCCGATGGCGATCGAGGCCACCCAGACCAGGATCACGTTGTGCACGGTGTCCCGTGCGGGCCGGCCGCGCTCGACCAGGTTGACGGCGGCCACGGCCGTGGAGGCGGCGGCCGCCCAGCGCCAGCCGCCCTTGAGGGCGAAGGCCAGCACCGAGCCGGCGGTCCATATCGACGGCAGGGTGGGGCCGCCGCCCGCGATCCGCTCGTGGTTGTCGGCGAGCGGGGTGAGCAGGATGCCGGTGAGCGCGACGGTCAGGTCGGCGGCGAGGAAGCGCCTGGTGCAGCTCGCCGCGCTGCGCACCCTGGGCAGGGTGGCGAGGGTCCACACGAACAGGACGGCGTAGTAGGCGACGGCGATCCAGGGGCGTACGAAGTGGGAGTACGCGGTGGCGCACAGGCCGATGGCGTACAGCATGGTCAGAACCCGGTAGCCGGCGAGCGCGCGCCACAGCGGCAGCTCGACCGACATCCTCATCACGCGCTCGCGCCTGGGCATGTCCCCCCGTCCCCCGGCCCCTCCGTAAGGCTGCCTAAGCCTCCGCCTTCTTCTCCGCTTCCTTGGCCGCCTTGGCCGCCTCCGCGATCTGCCGCTTGGCGGCCGTCGCGTACATGTCGACGTACTCCTGGCCGGACAGCTTCATGATCTCGTACATGACCTCGTCGGTCAGGGCGCGCAGGACGAAGCGGTCGTGCTCCATGCCGTGGTAGCGGCTGAAGTCCAGCGGCTCGCCGATGCGGATGCCGGGCCGCATCAGCTTCGGCATCACCTTGCCGGGCGGCTGGATCTTCTCGGTGTCGATCATCGCCACCGGGATGACCGGAGCGCCGGTGGCCAGCGCCACGCGCGCGAGGCCGCCGGGCTTGCCCCGGTAGAGCCGGCCGTCGGGCGAGCGGGTGCCCTCGGGGTAGATGCCGAACAGCTCGCCGCGCTCCAGCACCTCTATGCCGCTCTTGATCGCGGCCTCGCCGGCGCCGCGCGCCCCCGAGCGGTCCACCGGGAGCTGTCCGACGCCCTTGAAGAAGGCCGCGGTGAGCCGGCCCTTCACACCGGGCGTGGTGAAGTACTCCGCCTTCGCGATGAAGGTGACCTTGCGGTCCAGGACCGCGGGGAGGAAGAAGGAGTCCGAGAAGGACAGGTGGTTGCTCGCCAGGATGGCGGGGCCCTCGGCCGGAATGTTCTCCAGGCCCTCCACCCAGGGCCTGAAGGCAACCTTCAGCGGCCCCCCGATGGCGACCTTCATCGTGCCGTACAACACCCGCTTGCCTCCTGTTTCCGTCGAACAGACCTTAACCCTTCGGGAGCGTCAAAGGCCCCGACGACCCTGGTCGGTGTCAGTGCGGTCGCGTACGGTGAAGCACATCCGCACGTTTTCCTCACGCCGCCGCCGTCCTCCGGTGGGGCCCTCTTCAGGAACAGGAGCGTCGAAGGTGCCGGTCCTCCCCGGAGCCGAGCCGTACCGCCACCAGGGCGGAGAAGTGGGGGTCCTCCTCTGCCACGGCTTCACCGGCTCGCCCCAGTCGCTGCGCCCCTGGGCGGAGCACCACGCTGCGCACGGCCTGACCGTGTCGCTGCCCCTGCTGCCCGGCCACGGCACCCGCTGGGAGGACATGCAGCTCACGGGCTGGCAGGACTGGTACGCGGAGGTGGACCGCGAGCTGCGCATCCTCTCCGAGCGCTGCTCCCGGGTGTTCGTCGCGGGCCTGTCGATGGGCGGCGCGCTGGCGCTCAGGCTGGCCGCCCGGCACGGCGAGCGGGTCACGGGCGCGGTGGTCGTCAACCCGGCGAACAAGGTGCACGGCCTGTCGGCGTACGCCCTTCCGGTGGCCCGCCATCTCGTGCGGACGACGAAGGGCATCGCCAGCGACATCGCCAAGCAGGGCGCGGCCGAGCTGGGCTACGACCGGGTGCCGCTGCACGCGGCGCACTCGCTGCGGGTGTTCCTGCGCCGGCTGGACGTCGAGCTGCCCCAGGTCACGCAGCCGTTGCTGCTGCTGCGCAGCGCCCAGGACCATGTCGTGCCGGCGGCCGACTCGGCCCGGGTGCTGAGCCGGGTGTCGTCCAGGGACGTGACGGAGATCGTGCTGGAACAGAGCTACCACGTGGCGACGTTGGACCAGGATGCGGACCGGATCTTCGAGGAGAGCCTCGCCTTCATGGGCCGGCTCGCACCCAGTCTCGGCAAGGAAGGGGCGGCCACAGGTGGCTGAGCACGAGTCCGACCGCGAGGACCGCGAGCCGGACGAGCAGAAGGTGCCCTTCGACGAGGACGCCGCCTGGCGGGCCATCGTCGCGGGGTACGGCGAGGAGCCGCCGGACCCGCCGGGCGCGAGGCCCTTCCGGTCGGTGGAGGACCTGGCGCTGCCGGAGCCGGAGCCGGAGCCGGAGAAAGACGCCGAGAGCGACACCGACAAGGCGCCCGCCCGGCCGCTGGGCAGCTCGGTGTCCTTCGCGCCCGGTGTCGGGCCGCGCGACCACAGCCCGCCCGAGCCGTCCGAGGACGACTTCGACGAGGACGACGAGGGCCACTTCGTCCCGCCGGAGCCGCCGCCGCTGCCGACCGCCGACACCACGGCGAAGTTCGCGTGGCTGGGCGTCGTCGGCGGCCCGGTCCTGCTTCTGCTGGCGGTGCTGCTCGGCTGGGACATGACCTGGTGGCTGACGACCCTCGGCATCGGCGGCTTCCTCGGCGGCTTCGCCACGCTGGTGATGCGCATGCGCACGGACGACGAGGAGGACGACGACCCGGGCCGGGGCGCGGTGGTCTGAACTTTGTACAGGTCGCGCGGGGCTCACCTATCGTGAGCCCATGCCGCGCGACACCCTCACCCAGGAACAGATCGTCCGGACCGCCGTGGAGCTGCTGGACGACGAGGGCCTCGAAGGCCTGAACATGCGAAGCCTGGGCAAGCGGCTCGGGGCCGCGGCGACCGCCGTCTACTGGCATGTGAAGAACAAGGACGACCTCGTGCTGCTCGCCGCGGACCGGGTGTGGCAGGAGCTCGAACTGCCGGCGCTCGACGCGGACGACTGGCGGGAGACCGCCACGGTGACGGCCGACCGGCTGCACGCGATGCTCGTACGGCATCCGTGGCTGGTGCAGGCGATCGGCTCCCATCTCCTCTACGGCACCGGCAAGGCCCGTTACGACGACCATCTCCTCGGCGTCTTCGAGACCGCGGGGTTCACACCGCAGGAGGCGGACCGGGCGGCCGGGGCGCTGGTGACGTACGTCCTGGGCAACGCGCTCGGCACCTCGGCCGTCGCCTCCCTGACCCGGAAGCTGCGGCGGGCCGGGGAGGACGCGGAGGGGATGCTGTCGCAGACCCTGGCCAAGGCGGCCGAGGTGGCGAAGCCGTTTCCGCGGTTGCGGGAGCGGCTCGGGACGTCGGCGGCCGCGGAGTACGGGGAGGCGCCCGACGGCAGCTACGCGGCGGGGTTGCGGGCACTGCTCGACGGGCTGCGGCCGGGCGGAACGGACACCGCGCCCGGTACCGCCCGAACGGCCAGGGACGCTGCCCGCTGAGAGGCGCCCCCCAGCGGGGGCGCCTCGGGTCAGACCCGGGTGAAGAGGCGGCCGGCCAGGTCGACCCCCGTCACCGTGCCGTCGTCCGCGCGCGAGAAGAAGCCCTTCTGCCCCTTCAAGCCCCCCTCGGTGACGATGTACTCGTCCCCGTCCCCCGGCAGGAAGCCGATGTCCGCGGCCGGATAGTCCGGCGGCATCGCCACGTCGGACGCCGCGCGGATCTCCGGCTTGATGCCGACGGCCAGCGTGAGCCGGCCGGCCTCCCGCGCGATGTCGAGGTTCATCGCGTCGATCTCGTACCGCCCGGCGACCTCCCGCGCCCGCTCCTCGTCGTACGGCAGCGGCTCCGGTTCCCGCTCGACCACGTCGAGGAACAGCTCCAGCGCCCGCTTCAGCACCGCCTGGTTGAACTGGTAGCCCTCCGGGCCGGAGTTCGCCAGCGAGACCACGGCGAAGTCCCGCTCCGGCACCAGCAGCAGCTCGGCGAACTGCCCGTTGCCCGAGCCCCCGTGGCCGACCGTGCGCACACCCTCCACGCCCCGCAGGAACCAGCCGATGCCGAAGGCGTCGCCGAGCGTGCTGCCCCGCAGTTCCGCGGTCGGTTCCCGCATGCGGCGCAGCGTCTGCGCGGTCAGCAGCCCCTCTCCCTCGCCGAGCTGGAACCGCGCCCAGCGCAGCAGGTCGCTCGCCGAGGAGACGACCCCGCCGCCGGGGTTGTTGCCGCGCAGTCCGGCCCGCCGTGACTTCCAGGGGCGGGCGAGGGTGAGGCAGCCGTCCTCGGCGCGGTTGTGGCCGACGGCGAAGCGGCGGACCACGACGTCGTCCAGGTCGAAGACGGTGTCGCACAGGCCCAGCGGCTCCAGGACCAGTTCGGCCAGCGCCTGCTCGAACGGCAGACCGGTCACGTTCTCCACGACCCGGCCGAGCAGGTTGTATCCGGCCTGGCTGTAGGAGGCGCGGGCGCCGGGCGGAGCGATCAGCGGCAGCCGGTGCAGCTGTCCGACGAATGCGGCGAGCGAGCCGTCGCCCTCGTCGGCGTCGACCAGGTTCCAGTCCAGGCCCGCCGTGTGGTTGATCAGGTTGAGCACGGTGATCCGGGCGGCGGCCTCCTCGTCGGCGAGGCGCAGCTCGGGAACGTACCGGCGGACCGGCGCGTCGAGGTCGACCCTGCCCTGCTCGACGAGCCGCATCAGCGCGGTCGCCGTGAAGCTCTTGCTGACCGAGGCGATCGGGAAGAGCGTGTGCTCGTCGATCGGCAGGGGGTGATCGACGTTCGTCACACCCTGGCTGACATGGATCTCCTCGCCGCCGATCAGTACGGCGACGGCGGCCCCCGGCACCCCGAACTCCTTCGCCGCCGTCTGAACGAACGCGGCCAGCGCCTCACGCTTCCCGGACATCGGTTCCCCCTCTGGTCCACTTGAACTAAGTGCAAGGAAGACTGTAGGCGGGCACGGCAAGGCCCACAAGGGTTTTCTGCACTTAGTTCAAGTGAGGACTCGCGCCACCGGTACGCGCAGGGCGGCGAGGACCGGGAGATGGTCCGTGGCCGCGGTCAGGTCGGCCCGGGTGACGCCCGGCTGGGCATGGGGGTCCCCCCGCTCGGGCGAAGCCGCGAGTGGGCGAGGGACCCCGCAGCCGAGCACCTCGATGCCCTTGGTCGCGAAGACGGCGTCGATGCGCTGCGGGGGGTCACTGTGCGGCCAGGTGCCCGCACCGCCCCAGGGCGCCACGGCCCGGCAGTCCTGGAGGCTCGCGGAGAGCAGGCGGAAGGCGGGGCCCTCAGGGCCTTCGTTGAGGTCGCCGCCGGCGATGGCGTGCTCCACGCCCAGGCCGGCGAGCCGGTCGAGGAGCATGGCGGCCTGCGCACGGCGTTCGTCCCGCTGCAGGCTCAGATGACAGCTGAGCAGGCCGACGCGGGCGGCACCGAAGCGGACCACCGCCGTGGCGAAGCCGCGCCGGTGGAGTCCGGGGGTGAGCGGGAGGAGTACATCCTCGGTGCGCTCGACGGTGGCCCGGAGCGAGCAGAGGATCGCCGGGCCGGCCGCCGTGGCTCCGCCGGTGAGGATGACCTGGCCGGAGGCCGCGGCGAGGCGGGCGAGCTTTTTCCGCCAGCGGAAGAAGCGGGGGGCTTCCTGGACGAGGACGACGTCGGGGGCGCAGGCGGTGATGATCCTGGCCAGGGCGTCGGTGTCGTCGCGCATCGAGCGGATGTTGTAGCTCAGGACGCGGATGAGGGGTGAACCGTCGGGTGCGGTACGGGAGTTGGGGAGCAGCTCCATGTGGATCAATGTACGCCCAACAGCCCGGGGCGCGAGGTCCGCGTGCGACTGCCGGCTCGTCGTGGCTTGCCGCGCGGTTCCCCGCGCCCCTGGGTAGGCACAGTTGCTCCTCAGTGAAGAGCCGATGTCACATGATCGGGTCGGGCTCGCGGGCGAGGTCGGCCGCGCCCACCAGGCCCGCCTTGTTGCCGAGCTGGGCGGCGATCACGTCGGCCACCGGGCGCCAGTTGCCGCCGACCAGCCAGCGCTTGTAGGACTTGCGGATCGGGTCGAGGACCAGTTCGCCCTCGTCGGAGAGGCCGCCGCCGACGATGAACGCGGACGGGTCGAAGAGGGAGGCGAGGTCGGCCAGGCCCGCACCGGCCCAGCGGGCCAGCTCGCGGTAGGAGTCGACGGCGACCGGGTCGCCCTGACGGGCGGCCATGGAGATGTGCTTGCCCTCGATGCCGTCGGGGGTGCCGTCGCCGAGGCCGAGCAGGATCTCCGCGTTCTCCGGGGTGGCGTTGGCGCGCTGCTTGGCGTATCTGACGAGCGCGCGACCGGAGGCGTACTGCTCCCAGCAGCCCTGCGAACCGCAGCCGCACAGCAGGCCGTCCGGGACCATCCGGATGTGACCGAACTCCGCGGCCACGCCGAAGTGGCCGCGGCGCAGCTTGTTGCCGATGATGATGCCGCCGCCGAGACCCGTGCCGAGGGTGATGCAGATGACGTTGCGGTGGCCCTTGCCGGCGCCGAACTTGTACTCGCCCCAAGCGGCGGCGTTGGCGTCGTTCTCGACCACGACCGGGAGGCCCACGCGGGCCTCGACCTTTTCCTTCAGCGGCTCCTGGCGCCAGTCGATGTTCGGCGCGAAGTACACCGTCGAGCGCTGCCGGTTGACGTAACCGGCCGCACCGATGCCCACGCCGACGATCTCGTGCCCGGCGCGCGCGCCTTCCACCGCCGAGGCGATGGCGTCCACGATGGCCTCGGGCGTGGTGGGGGTCGGCACCTTGAAGGTCGAGAGGATGTTGCCTTCCTCGTCGACCACGCCGGCCGCGATCTTGGTGCCGCCGATGTCGACGCCGATGGTGAGTCCCATGAATCCCTCAGTTTCGGTCGAGCCCCGCTACGGCCCACCGTACCCGAGGCCCTGCCGTGAAAGCGCTTCAGTCCAGGTCGATCCGCTCCCCCGGGCCGGTGCCCTCGCCCTTGTCCCGCCGGTCTTCCGGGCCCTCGTGGGTCAGGTCGTCGGCCGTGCGGGCGGTCCAGCGGCGCTCCTGGGCCTGGACGGCGGAACGGTAGGCGGCGAGCAGTTCGCCGCCGGCCGCGGCGAGGTGGTCGAAGACGTCCGGGTTGCGGTCTATGACGGGCTCGACGGCGGCCTTGGCCTGCTGGACGACCTGGCGCACGACCTGCTGGGCGGCGGGGCCGGCGAGGCCGCCGAGGAGCGGTGACGGGAGGCCGGACAGCTTGTCGGCCACCGTCTCCACGAGTTTCTTCAGTTCCTCCGCGGCCGAGCCCGGCTGTGGGCCGTACTCGGCGCGGCGGCGGGCCTTCTCGGCGGCGAGGTCCTCGGCACAGGCCGTGGCCCAGGCGTCGGCGTCGGTCGCCCGTCCCTGTGCCTCATATTCCTCATACGAGTCGGATGCGGGACGCTCTTCGCTCATGGCGGACTCCTGACTACGGTTCGCCTTTACGACGTTACCCGAACAGGCGTACCCGGATCATCACCGTCCGGTGGCGGGCCACAGGTCGGGGTCCGGGGCGAACCGGACGCGCAGTTCGCCCTCGCGCAGGCCGGCCCCGGCGACGGTGCAGCGGCGCAGGACGGAGGGCAGCGGGACGATCCG
This sequence comes from Streptomyces sp. NPDC050743, assembly GCF_044456925.1. NCBI lineage: Bacteria > Bacillati > Actinomycetota > Actinomycetes > Kitasatosporales > Streptomycetaceae > Streptomyces > Streptomyces sp. NPDC050743. Next base: position 83,870 of record NZ_JBITGJ010000023.1, on the reverse strand, counting down.
CCGGAACGGGCCCACGGTGATCACGAGCTCGTCGCCGCGCCGGATCAGATCCAGTTCGTCCCGTATCGCGCCGGGCAGCGGGATGTGCCAGACCAGGACACCGTCGTCGCTCCTGCGGTCGGTGACGGGCCACTCGACCGGGGCGGGTGCGGGGTTGACGGACGGTACGGCGAGGGCGGTGAGGTCGTCGGCGCCACGCGGGTCGTGGCCGAGGTGCGGGACGGGGTGGACGTCGTACGGCTGCTCCTGCCAGTCGGCGAGTGCCTTGCGCTGCTGGGCGAGGAGTCCGGCCAGCAGGCTGTCCGGGTCGGCCTCGGACAGGGTGCGGTTGGCGATCAGGGCCTCGGTGCGCAGGCCGCGCAGGGCGAGGCCGAGGCGGGCGGACCGTACGGCCTCGGCGCCGGCCGGGCCGGGTTCGGCGACCAGGCGTACGGCGGTGTTCCGGTCGGCGAGGACGGCCTCGACGGCGGCGAGTTCGACGTCCCAGCGGGCGGCCGTCTCGTACAGCCAGTCGGACGGCATCGGCACGCCGGCCAGCCGGCCGAGGACCGGGCGCAGGGCGCGGGCCGCCTGCCGCTCGGGCGGGAGGAGGCGGCGCAGATAGCGGCGCAGCTCCTCGGGGAGGGCGAGCAGGGCGAGGGCCTGCGGCAGCGGCGGCAGGTCCACGACGAGCAGGTCGTAGCGCTCGGACAGCGCCGCGTCCCTGACGGCCCGCAGGAAGCACAGTTCCTCGGCGCCGGGCAGCGGGGTGACCTCCTCGGCGTCCAGCCGGGCGGCGCCGAGCAGGTCGAGGACGCCCGCCGCGCGGCTCTGGAAGGCGGTGAGGTCCTCCTGGAACCGGGCGGCCGCGTCGGGACGCCAGGTGGTGACGTTCTCGGTGACCTCCTCGGGCACCGGTCCTGTCGCGAAGCCCAGCGCGGCGCCGAGGCTGTCGTTGCGGTCGGCACTCAGGAGCAGCGTGCGGGCGCCTTCGCCCGCGGCGCGCTGTGCGGTGGCGGCGGCGACGGTCGTACGCCCGCTGCCGCCCGGGCCCGTGATCAGGATGGTGCGCATGAGGCTGAACGGTAACGGAGGGCGGGGACCCGGGGCGTTGACCGGCACCCGAAACCCCGGCCCCCGGCACCGACGGGCGACCGCCCGCACCCACCCGTGCCCTGGGGTCCTTCGGTGCCCGTACGGGCACCGAAGGAGGCACGACTGCCTGCGGCTGGACGAGTGAGCGCGGGCGCGGATGGGCGAGTGGGTGCGGGGCGGATGGGCGGGCGGGGCGCGGGGCATGGCCGCCCGGGGCTGGGCGGGGCAGACGCGGCGCGCAGCAGGACGCCACGAGCGGCGACCCGGATGCCGGCGGTACGCGGAAGCCACGACCACCCGCAGCTGGGCGGGTGGGTGCGGGCGCAGCGGATGGGGGGGCGGGGCACGGCGCGCGGCCGCCCGCGGCTGGGCAGGGCAGGACGCGGCCCGCAGCCGGACGCCAGGGGTGGCGACCCGGCGGTCCGCAGCCCGTGCGGCACCCGCGGCTGCACACGACGAATAACGACCCCACTGTCAGCCGCGCGCGGGAGCCACGACCGGCCGCGACTCGGCGAGTGGGTGCGGGCACGGCGCACGGCCGCCCAGGGCCGGGCGGGACAGGGCACGGCCCGCAGCCGGACGCCACAGGTGACCACCCGGCGGTCCGCAGCCGATGCGGCACCCGCGGCTGCACACGACGAATAACGACCCCACTGTCAGCCGCGCGCGGGAGCCACGACCGGCCGCAACTCGGCGAGTGGGTGCGGGCACGGCGCATGGCCGCCCAGGGCCGGGCACGGCCCGCAGCCGGACGCCACAGGTGACCACCCGGCGGTCCGCAGCCCGTGCGGCACCCGCGGCTGCACACGACGGATGGCGACCCGACCGTCGCCCGCGGCTCGGCGAGTGGGTGCGGGCACGGCGCGTGGCCGCCCGCGGCTGGACACGACGGTGGCGGCACGGTCGGCCGCGCCGCCGCCGGGCGGGATGGGTGGGCTACTCGGCCGACTCGACCCTCTTCTTCAGGCCTGCCAGGGCTCGGTCGATGATGACCTTTTCCGCCTTGCGCTTGATCATGCCGAGCATGGGGATCTTGACGTCCACGGTGAGGAGGTAGGTGACCTCCGTCGTGGCGGGGCCCGTGGGCTTGAGGATGTAGGAGCCGTCCAGGGCGCGGAGCATCTGGGACTTCACCAGGGTCCAGGAGACCTCGTTCTCGCCGGTCCAGGTGTAGGCCAGCGTCTGGTCGTCCTTGATCGCCCCCGCGTCCATGACGAGCCGGACCTGCTCGGCGCGGCCCTGGTCGTCGGTCTTGAGGACCTCCGCCTCCTTCACCTCGCCGGTCCAGTCCGGGTAGCGGGCGAAGTCGGCGATCACCCCCATGACGTCGGCCGGTGCCGCCTCGATGGTGATGCTCGAGCTGGTGTGTTCCGCCATCGCCGTGGCTCCTCCAGATGCGGGCCGGTACAGAGGTCGTCGTGCGCACGTGTGTGCAGCGTGAAGGCTACCGCGCCGCCGACCTGCCGCCTTCACCCCATGTCCCACACATCGCCGACCGGTCGCCGGCGCATCACCAGGGGATCACCATTCGAGCGCCCAGGGCCTTCCCGTCCCGGCGAAGTGGCCCACGTTCACGCACTCGGTCGCGCCTATCCGCATCCGGGGCGCGAGCGGCTGATGGACATGCCCGAAGAGCGCGTAACGGGGCTTCGTGCGGCGGATCGCGGCCAGCAGGGCACGGCTGCCGCGCTCGAAGCGGCGCGCGACGGTGTCGTAGACCAGCTCGGGGATCTCCGGCGGGATGTGCGTGCACAGCACGTCGACCTCGCCGACCGCCTCGATCTTCGCCGCGTACTCCTCGTCGCTGATCTCGTACGGCGTCCGCATGGGCGTGCGCAACCCGCCGCCGACGAAGCCGAAGGTCCAGCCGCCGATCTCCACGCGCTGGCCGTCGAGCACGGTGGTGCCGGGGTGGGCGTACTCCTTCCACAGGGGCGGCATGTCGACATTGCCGTAGGTGGCGTACGTCGGGGTCGGGAACGCGGCGAACAGCTCGGCGTACTGCTTGCGCACCGCCTTCTCGATGGCCGCGGCCCGGTCCATGCCGATGCCGGCCCACAGCCGGGCGCCGAACTCCCGGGCCTCCTCGAACCGGCGGGCGGTGCGCAGCTCGACGATGCGGTCGGCGTTCTCCCTGCCGAACAGGTCGGGGAAGATGCCGCGCGAGTGGTCGGCGTAGTCGAGGAAGAGGACGAGGTCACCCAGGCAGATCAGGGCGTCCGCGCCCTCGCCCGCGCGGGCCAGGTCCCGGGCGTTGCCGTGCACGTCGCTGACCACGTGGACGCGTGTCCTGCGCTTTCCGGCGTTCCGATCACCTGAGCGTGTGGGTGCCATGGTGATCAAGCGTAGGCGTGTGGGATGTGCGTGAACAGTGTCGGTCCGGCCTGCGGTTACTCGCCGGTCGGTTCGGCCGTGGACTACTGTGCGCGAAGGAACACCAACATGTGTGACGCAGCGAACATCTCACCGGGAACCCCTGTCCGGAACGCCATACCGGCGGGTAACGTCCGGGCAGTCCAGTCGTGCTCTGGATTTCAACAGCTGAATTCCCGAGCACCTGCCCGAGCCTTGGACCGCACCGTCGCATCACACAGTGTCGTGGCGCCGGCGCCCTATGAGGAGCAGCAGTCTTGCGCGAGTTCAGCCTTCCGGCTTTGTACGAGGTCCCTGCGGACGGCAACCTGACCGACATCGTCCGCAGAAACGCCGCGCAGCATCCCGACGTCGCCGTCATCGCCCGCAAGGTGGGCGGCGCCTGGCAGGACGTGACGGCCGCCGCCTTCCTCGCCGAGGTGCGCGCCGCCGCCAAGGGTCTCATCGCCTCCGGCGTCCAGCCCGGTGACCGGGTGGGCCTGATGTCCCGCACCCGGTACGAGTGGACCCTGCTCGACTTCGCGATCTGGAGCGCGGGCGCGGTCACCGTGCCGGTGTACGAGACCAGTTCGCCGGAGCAGGTGCAGTGGATCCTGTCCGACTCGGGCGCGACCGCCTGCGTCGTGGAGCTGCCGGGCCATGCCGCGGCCGTGGAGTCGGTGCGTGAGACGCTGCCCGCCCTCAAGCACGTCTGGCAGATCGAGGCCGGGGCTCTGGAGGAGCTGGGGCGGCTCGGCCAGGGCGTCTCCGACGAGACGGTGGAGGAGCGCAGCTCGCTCGCCCGGGCCGACGACCCGGCGACCATCGTGTACACCTCCGGCACCACCGGCCGCCCCAAGGGCTGTGTGCTCACCCACCGCAGCTTCTTCGCCGAGTGCGGCAACATCGTGGAGCGGCTGCGCCCGCTGTTCCGCACCGGCGAGTGCTCGGTCCTGCTGTTCCTGCCGCTGGCGCACGTCTTCGGCCGGCTGGTGCAGATCGCGCCGATGATGGCGCCGATCAAGCTGGGCTGTGTCCCGGACATCAAGAACCTCACCGACGAGCTGGCCGCCTTCCGGCCGACGCTGATCCTCGGTGTCCCGCGCGTCTTCGAGAAGGTCTACAACACGGCGCGCGCCAAGGCGCAGGCGGACGGCAAGGGCGCGATCTTCGACAAGGCCGCGGATGCCGCCATCGCCTACAGCAAGGCGCTGGACAGCGCCTCCGGACCGTCGTTCGGCCTGAAGGTCAAGCACAAGGTCTTCGACAAGCTGGTCTACAGCAAGCTGCGCGCGGTCCTCGGTGGCCGGGGCGAGTACGCCATCTCCGGCGGCGCCCCGCTGGGCGAGCGGCTCGGGCACTTCTTCCGGGGCATCGGCTTCACGGTGCTGGAGGGCTACGGCCTGACCGAGTCCTGCGCGGCGACCGCCTTCAACCCGTGGGACCGGCAGAAGATCGGCACGGTCGGTCAGCCGCTGCCCGGCTCGGTGGTGCGGATAGCGGACGACGGCGAGGTGCTGCTGCACGGCGAGCACCTGTTCAAGGAGTACTGGAACAACCCGGGCGCGACGGCGGAGGCGCTGGCCGACGGCTGGTTCCACACCGGCGACATCGGCACCCTGGACGAGGACGGCTACCTCAGGATCACCGGCCGGAAGAAGGAGATCATCGTCACGGCGGGCGGCAAGAACGTGGCGCCCGCGGTGATCGAGGACCGGATCCGGGCGCACGCGCTGGTCGCGGAGTGCATGGTGGTGGGCGACGGGCGGCCGTTCGTGGGCGCGCTGGTCACCATCGACGAGGAGTTCCTGGGCCGCTGGTGCGCCGAGCACGGCAAGTCGGCGGGTGCCACCGCGGCGTCGCTGAAGGACGACCCGGATCTGAACGCCGCGATCCAGGCCGCGGTCGACGACGGCAACGCCGCGGTGTCGAAGGCGGAATCGGTGCGGAAGTTCCGCATTCTGTCCTCCCAGTTCACGGAGGAGTCGGGCCACCTCACCCCGTCGCTGAAGCTCAAGCGGAACGTGGTGGCGAAGGACTACGCGGACGAGATCGAGGCGATCTACGCGAAGTAGCACCCCTGCTGACGGAGCGTCATGGCGCGGTGTCCTCGGCGAGGACCCGCGCCATCGTGCGTTCGGCGAGCGCGGTGATGGTGACGAAGGGGTTCACGCCGATGTTGCCGGGCACGAGCGAGCCGTCGGTGACGTAGAGGTGCGGGTACCCCTTGACCCGGCCGTAGTCGTCGGTGGCCTTGCCGAGGACGCAGCCGCCCAGCGGGTGGTACGTGAAGTCGTCGGCGAAGACCTTGTTGCCGGAGCCGAACAGGTCGTAGCGGTAGATGGTCGCGTTGGCCAGGTTGATCCGGTCGAACAGCTTCTTGGCCATGCTCACCGACACCGCGCTCTGGGCGGCGCTCCAGCCGAGCTTCACCGCACCGGAGGCGGAGTCGTAGGTGAAGGACGCCCGTTCGGGATTCTTGGTGATGGCGAGGTAGAGGCTGATCCAGTGCTCGAACCCCATGGGCAGTGGGGCGATCTCGGCGAAGACCGGGTTGTCGGTGTTGGCCCAGTCGTCGATGCCCATCACCGGCATGGTGGCCTCGTCGGCGCCCACGGTGTCCCAGACGTGGTTGGCGCGGCCGAGCATGGTGTTGCCGTTGGTGCCCCAGCCCGCGCCCACGGCGGAGTTCAGGTCCGGCAGGGTGCCGGTGTCGCGGGCGCGGACGAGGAGTTCGGTGGTGCCGAGGCTGCCGCCGCCGAGGAAGAGATACGTGCAGCCGTAGCTCTTGGTCTCCACGACCGCGCCGGTGCCGTCGATCCGGTCGGCGGTCAGGACGTACGACCCGTCGGCCGCCCGGCTGAGGGACCTCACCCTCTCCAGGGTGTGGATCGTGACGTTGCCGGTGCCGAGGGCGGCGGCCAGATAGGTCTTGTCGAGGCTGCGCTTGCCGTGGTTGTTGCCGTAGATGACCTCGCCGGCGAGCGCGGACTTCGTGGCCGTACCGGCGGCCTCCTGCCGCATGTAGCCGAAGTCGTAGACGTTCGGCACGAAGGTGGTCTTCAGGCCCGCATTGCCGGCGGCCTTCCGGGAGGTGCGGGTGAAGCGGTACCAGTCGGTGGACTCGAACCAGGCCGGGTCGATGGTGTTGACGCCGAGCATGGCACGGGCGCGCGGGTAGTAGGTGCCGTACATCTCGTCGGCGTCCACGGTCGGGAACTGCTCGGTGAAGTACGACTTCAGGGGCGTGACCGCCATGCCGCCGTTGACGAGGGAGCCGCCGCCGACGCCGCGGCCGACGTAGACGGACATGTGGTCGTAGTGGACGCGGTCCAGGACGCCGGGGTAGGCGCCGATGTCCTTGTTGACCACGTCCAGCCAGAGGAAGGTGGCGAGCGGGGCCTCGGTGCGGGTGCGGAACCACATGGAGCGCTGGTCGGGGGCGGAGGTGGAGCAGAACACCTTGCCGTCGCTGCCGGCGGTGTTCCACAGCCGGCCCATTTCGAGGACGAGGGTACGGATGCCGGCCTGGCCCAGGCGGAAGGCGGCGACCGCGCCACCGTAGCCGGAGCCAATGACTATCGCCGGGGCGGATTCGACCGCGTCGGGCTGCGCGGCTTGGGCCGACTGGAGGCCGATGCGGGTGAACCCCAGGGTGGCCGCGGTCTGCAGTGCGGCCATGCCAAGTATGTGACGCCTTGTCAGCTGACGTCTCATCAGGTTGGATGTCATGGGCGCAGCATGGGCGGATTATCTCGTTCCGCCAAGTGTGAAAACGCCGACAGTCCCGCGCCCCTTCGGGCGCGTTCGCCCTAGAGCAAGTCCTTCAGTTTCTCGGCCAGCAGGTCCCAGCGCCACTTCTCTTCCACCCACTGGCGGCCCCGCTCGCCCATCCTGCGGCGCAGCTCGGGGTCGCCCAGCAGGGCCACGATCCGGTCGGCCGCCTCCGCCGGTTCGCCGCCCCTGACGACCCAGCCCGTCTCCCCGTCGAGTACGGCGTCGGGCGCGCCGCCCGAGTCGCCCGCGACCACCGGCAAGCCCGTCGCGGAGGCCTCCAGATAGACGATGCCCAGGCCCTCCACGTCCAGACCGCCGCGCCGGGTGCGGCAGGGCATGGCGAAGACGTCGCCCGCGCCGTAGTGGGCGGGGAGATCGGACCAGGGGACGGCGCCGGTGAAGCGGATGGAGCCGGCCACACCGGTCTCGGCCGCCATCCGCCGCAGACCCCGCTCGTAGGGGCCGCCGCCCACGATCAGCAGGACGGTGTCCGGCTCGGCGGCGAGGATGCGGGGCATGGCCTGGATGAGGGTGTCCTGGCCCTTGCGCGGGACCAGCCGGGAGACGCAGACCACGACCGGGCGGTCGGTGAGGCCGAGGCGGGCGCGGATCTCGTCGCCGCCGGAGGCGGGGTGGAAGGTCTTCTCGTCGACGCCGGGAGGCAGCTGGACCATGCGGCTCGCCGCGTCGGGGGTCAGCGCGGTGGCGATCCTCGACCGCGTGTACTCGCCCAGATAAGTGATCGTGTCCGTCGATTCCCCGATGCTCCGCAGCAGTTGCCGGGCGGCGGGCAGCTGGGCCCAGCCGGCCTCGTGGCCGTGGGTGGTGGCCACCAGCCGCTCGGCGCCCGCCCTGCGCAGCGCCGGGGCCATGAGGCCGAGCGGTGCCGCCGCCCCGAACCACACCGAGGTGCAGCCGTGCTCGCGGAGCAGACCGACCGCCCGGCGGGTGGCTCCCGGCGTGGGCAGCAGCATGGTCGTACGGTCGCGTACGACGGTGAAGGGCTGCTCGGCGTCGAAGGCGGCCGTGGCCTCGACGCCCTCCCGGCTTCGCTTCCAGGTGGAGGCGTAGACGACCAGCCGGCCGGGGTCCAGGCGGAGGGCCATGTTGTGCAGGAAGGCCTGGATGCCGCCCGGCCGGGGCGGGAAGTCGTTGGCGACGATCAGCGTCTTGTGCATCGCCGCCGACCCTACCGAATCAGCCGTCCGGAGCCAGGTCCGGCCGAGTCTGTGGCATGGACACAGACGGGCACGACATCATGGTCCCCGACCTGAAATCGAACGGCGGGGGATCACGTGGAGACCAACGGTGCCGGGCGGTCCCTGGCTTGGCTGCTTGCGGCCTGGGGCGTCACCCGTGCGGTGCTGCTGCTGTTCGTCTTCCAGGTGTACGTCTTCCCGGGCCCGGACGTCACCTCCGACGTGTCGGTGATCTACCGGGGCTGGTACGAGGTGCTGCGCCAGGGAACGTTTCCGCTGGACGACGTGACCTGGCAGTACCCGCCGGCCGCCGCCCTGCCGGTGCTCTCCCCCGCCGCCCTGCCGTTTCTGTCGTACGCGCACGCCTTCTTCGTGCTGGCGTTCCTGGCCGACCTGGTCGTCCTGGCGCTGCTGCTGTATCCGGGCGGGCGTCCCGGCCGCTGTCTGCGCGGCGCCTGGGTGTGGGTGGCGGGCGTACCGCTGCTCGGCCCGACGGTGTACGCCCGCTACGACGTGATGGTGACCGCGGTGGCCGTGGCGGCGCTGCTGGCCGGGGCCCGGCATCCGCGGGTGATGGGCGCGCTGACCGCGTTCGGGGCGCTGCTGAAGGTGTGGCCGGCACTGCTGCTGGTCGGTGCCGTGCGGCGGCGGGCGTGGTGGTCGGCTGCGGTGACCGCGACCGGGCTCGCGGCGCTGTTCTCGGTGTCCATGCCGGGCGCCTTCGCCTTCCTGACCTTCCAGCGGGACCGGGGCACCGAGGTGGAGTCGCTGGGTGCCCTGGTCTTCCATGTGGCCCGGCACTTCGGCTGGCACGGCCAGGTGCTGCTGAACTACGGGTCGATCGAGTTCGTCGGCCCGCATGTGAACCAGGTGAGCACGGCGGCGCTGGCGCTGACCGTGGCCGCGTTCGGCTGGTTGCTGCTGTGGCGGCTGCGCATGACGCGCCGGGCGCCGCACACCCTGGCGGAGGCCGCGTTCACCGCGGTCCTGCTGTTCACGGTCACCAGCCGGGTGATCAGCCCGCAGTACCTGGTGTGGCTGATCGGCCTGGCCGCGGTCTGTGGCTCGTACCGGGCGAGCCGGATGGGGGCGCCCGCGGTGATGGTGGTGGCCGCGTCCTTCCTGACGGTCCTGGAGTTCCCGCTCGGCTTCCAGCACGTGGTGACGAGCGACCGGTACGGCGTCCTGCTGCTGGTGCTGCGCAACGGCCTGCTGGTCGCGGCCTCGGTCACGGCGGCCCGCCGGCTGTGGCGCTCGACGGTGCCGCCGGCCCCCGCCGCACCCCTGCCGCCCCAGCCGGCCCAGCCCCGGCAGACCCCGGTCTCCCCCTGACCCGGCCGACGCCCGCCGGAAGACGACACCCGAGCCGACAACCGAAGCAGCCCCCAACCCCCGGGAAACCACCGCCACCCCGACCACGGCAGACCCCGGCCACCCCCGAACCCGGCCGGCGCGCGCCCGAAGATGACGCCCAAGCCCGCAACCGGAGCAGCCCCCAAACCTCCGGGAACCCACCGCCGACCCCACCATGGCAGCCCCCGCCCGCTCCCGAACCCGGCCAGTGCGCGCGCGAAGATGCCAGCCGAGCCCGCACCCGCGTTACCCCAAACCCCAGAGAACCCACCGCGCCCCCGCCACGGCAGACCCCGCCTCCCCCAGATCCGGCCGGCGCGCGCCCGAAGATGACGCCCGAGCCCGCAACCGGAGCAGCCCCCAAACCTCCGGGAACCCACCGCCGACCCCACCACGGCAGCCCCCGCCCGCTCCCGGATCACCCCGTCCGCGCCAGGGGCGTCCCGGCCTCCTCGTGGTGGCCGGCTCGCCGCAGCAGTGCCGTCGCGGTCGCGCACTGCACGGCCATCGACAGCGCCAGCGCCAGGCAGACGCCGGGCAGGCCCAGGCCGCCGAGGGCGAGGGCCAGGGGCAGTTGGACGGCCGTGCCGAGCAGCGTGACCCGGAGCAGGGCCGGTGCCCCGCCGCTGCCCTCGAAGACCCCGCCGAGCGCGATGAAGCAGGCCATCAGCAGCAGATACGGGCCGACGCAGCGCAGGAACAGCGCGCCCTGGCGGGCGACTTCGGGTCCGGCGCCGAAGGCGGCCATGATCCAGGGGGCGGTCGCGGCGAACACGGCGGAGGCGGTCAGGCCGAGGGCTGCGGAGACCAGCACCGCCTGCCGTCCGATGTCCCGCCGCGCGTCCGCGCCAGCGCCCCGGGTGTGCGCGGTGTGGATCGCGGCGGCCTGCCGTACCGCGTAGAAGGCCATGGTGGCGACGTACATGACCTTGTAGGCGATGGCGTAGGCGGCCACCTCCGGCACCCCGAGCCGGGCCACGATCGCCACCAGCACCAGGGCTCCGCTCTGGCGCACGGTGAAGTCCGCGGACATGGGCAGGCCGGTGGTGAGCGTACGGCGCAGGGCGGCACGGGCCGGTGCGGCGGGCGGGGCCTCGGCCGCCGTCCGCAGCAGGGCGCTCCGGCGCAGGGCGCGCAGGCCCACCGCGAGGGCCACGGCGCGGCACAGCACGGTGGAGGCGGCGGCGCCCCGGACGCCGTAGAGGTGGATCAGCACGGGGTCGCACAGCAGGATCAGGGCGTTGGCGAGGAGGGCGAGGCGCATCGGAGTGCGGGTGTCGCCGGTGCCCTTGAGGATGCCGTCGACGAGTTGCTGGGCGAAGAAGACGGTCATGCCGGGCAGGGAGATCGCGAAGTAGGCGGTGGCCAGGCTCCGGGCCGCGCCGTCGCCGCCGAGGACCAGTCCGGCCAGCGGCCCGCGCAGCAGCAGGCCGCCGGCCGCGACCACCGGTGTCACCAGCGCGCACAGGGCCCAGCCGCCCCGCACCGCGGCCCGTACGGCGGCCGGGTCCCGGGCCCCTCGGGCGTGCGCCACCAGCACGGTCGTCCCGGAGGCGAAGACCAGCGCGACGCCGAGCAGCACGTTCTCGGTGTTGGTGGCGACGGCCACGGCCGCCACCGCGGGACCGCCGAGCCGGGAGACCCAGACGGTGTTGATGATCCCGGAGGCCACCGAGGCGAGCAGGGAGAGGTAGACGGGGCGGGCGAGGGCTATGAGCTGCTTGCGGTGGGCGTTCACCAGATGGCTCCTCATATCGAGCTACCTCGAAAAGAGGTAGCTCGATAAGAGCTAGCATGGCTGCCGAGGCCGCTGCAAGGAGGAGGGCGCGTGCTGGAGTTGTCGATCCTGGGCTTCCTCGCCGAGGAACCGCTGCACGGTTACGAACTGAAGGAGCGCATCAAGGCGCTGAGCGGTCATGTCCGCCCGGTCAGCGACGGCGCGCTCTATCCGGCCATCAACCGGCTCGTCGCCGGCGGGCTGCTCGATCAGCGCACCGAGGAGGGCGCGAGCGCCGCACCGCGCCGGGTGCTGTCCCTGACGTCCAGGGGCCGGCAGGAGCTGCTCGCGCGGCTGCGCGACCCCAAGCAGGCGGAGATCACCGACCACGTCCGCTTCAACACGCTCCTGGCCTTCCTGCGCCACCTGGACGACCCCGCCGAGCAGGCGGCGGTGCTGCGCCGCCGGCTGGACTTCCTCCAGGCTCCGGCGAGCTTCTTCTACCGGCAGGGCGAGCCGGTGCGCGCGGAGGAGGCCGGGGACCTGTTCCGCGAGGGCATGCTGCGGGTCGCCCGGGCCACGGGCAAGGCGGAGCGGGCCTGGCTGCGCGAGGCCATCGAACAGCTCGGCGCATCCGACTGACCTGCCGAAGAGGGGAGTTGGGCGTCACTCGGTCCGGGTCAGCTGCGCCCGCACATACTCCCGCCACTGCTCGGTGAACGCTCCCGGTGTGGTCCCCAGCACCTTCTTCAGCGCGTCCTCGACCGCGCCCGCCCGCTGCTGATGGGTGCCGACGGCACGATAGAAGGCGTCGAGCCGGGCCTGCCCCCAGTGGTCGGCGATCATCCGGCAGGCCAGCCAGCCGCCCTCGTAGGCCCGGGCGAGCTCGGCCGGGTCGCTGGTGAAGCCGAAGTTTTTGTCGGTGGGGAGCTCGGTGGGCGGGTGGCCGTCCTGGACGGCGCGGGTGAGTTCCGGCGCGGCCTCGGTGGGGGTGCGGCCGGTGCCGAGGTAGCCGATCCAGTCCGCGTAGCCCTCGGAGAGCCACAGCGGGGTCGCGGCGGTGGTGTGGGCCCGGGTGGCCACGTGGGTGGTCTCGTGGGTGAGCACGACCTGCTTGCCGAGGTCGCCGAGGATGGCGTACGCCTCCGGATTGACCACCACCCGGTCCGCCGGCGCCTTGCCGGAGCCCCCCGCCTCGCCGGTGGTGACGGCGGCGATCCCCCGGTAGTCGGCGGCGGGCGAGCCGAGCAGTCCCGCCATGCCCTGCAGGGACCGCGGGACGAGGACGACGACGTGACGGGTCCAGTCGGTGCCCCAGACCCGGGAGACGGCCGGTACGGCGCGGTCGGCCAGCGTGGCGTAGCCGCGCAGCCGGGCGGCCGTCCGGCCGGTGCCCAGCACCAGGCTGTGCGCCCCCTTGACGGCGGTCACCGGGCCCTGGTCCCACAGCTGCTGCCCGGCGTCCCTGGCGGGTCTGTCGGCGGTGACGTACCACCCGCCGCCGGCGGTGCGGCCCAGGGTGAGGGTGCGGCGGGCGTCGACGGGGGCCTTGTCGTACCCGGCGACGCGGTAGCGCAGGTCGGCGTCGGCGGTGGCCCCGGCGGAGGTGCGGTGCACGGCGGTGACCCGGTAGGTCCAGGAGGCCAGCGGGAGGGCGCGCAGCCGGGTGTACTCGGAGCGGGCGCCCGTCGCCCCGTACGCCGTCTCGTCGTGGCCGAGGAGCGCGGCCGAGCGCCGGTCGAGCAGGTGCTGCACCTCGGTGCGGGCGGAGTCGGCCGGGGTGCCGCCGCAGCCGGCCAGGGGCAGCAGCAGCCCGAGCCCCACGACCCCGATGCTCCACGCCCGTCTGCGACCAGCCACTTCCCGATCGTAACGGCGCCGGGCGCGTTCAGGGGCGGGTGACCGAGGAGATCGGCATCATCCCGACCGGGTCGTAGCGCACCGCGGCGCCCGGATAGGGGGCGTGGATGACCTGGCCGTTGCCCACGTACATCCCCACATGGCTGGCGTCCGAGCTGTAGATCACCAGGTCGCCGGGGCGGGCCTGGGAGAGCGGGACGTGCCGGCCGGCGAAGCGCTGCTCCTGCGAGGTGCGCGGCAGCCGGATGCCGGCGTGCGCGTACGACCACTGCATCAGGCCCGAGCAGTCGAAGCCGGAGGGGCCGCTCGCGCCCCACACATACGGCCGGCCGAGGGCGGAGCGGGCCGCGGCCACCGCGGCGGCGGCACGTGCGCCGGGGGCGGCGGCGCCGGTCAGGTCGGACAGGTAGGACAGGTCCATGCGGCCGGGGCCGTCGGAGCGCGAGGCCCGGCCGAAGGCGGCGCGCTCGGCGGCCGGGAGCGTGTTGAGCAGCTTCTGGGCCGTGGTGAGCTTCTTCTCCACGGTCCGCTTGTGCGCGGCCACGGCCTTGCGGCTGCTCTCCAGCTCGGCGAGCTTCCCGGCCGTCTCCGCGCGCTCCTGGGCGAGCTCCCGCAGCGCCGACCGCAACTCCCGGAGCTGCCCGGCCTGTTGGCTGGTGATGCGGTCGAGGGTGGACGCCTTGTCGAGATAGTCGTCGGGGTCGTCGGAGAAGAGCAGGGCCACGGCCGGGTCGATGCCGCCCGCGCGGTACTGGGCGCCGGCCAGCGAACCGAGCTGCTCGCGCAGGGTGTTGATGCGCTGCTGCTGCCGGGCGATGTGGTCCTGGGCGTCGCGTACCTCGCGGCGCAGCGTGCCGGCCCGCTCCCGGGCCTTGTCGAAGGCCTGGGTCGCCTGCTCGGCCTCCTGGTAGAGCCGGTCCACCTCGGCACGGGTGTCGGTGTGCGGGGCCGCGTGCGCCGGTACGGCACCGAGCGCGGCGGCCGTGGCCGACAGGACGCACAGGGCGGCGGCGCCCCGGTCGAATGCGGAGGAGGCAAAGCGGCGATGAGACCCCACGGCAGTCCTTCTGCTGGCGGACGTAAGACCGCTTCCCCGGCGCCTGGGGACGGGGAGGCCCCGGCGCCGGGGAAACGCGGCAGACAGTAGCCGTGCGCGAGCGGCCCGGCCAACGGCCGTGGCGGCGACATACGGTGACGCCCCGCCGCTGACCCAGGTCAGTGGCGGGGCGTGGAGTCAGTTCCGGTCCAGGGGATTCGCCCGTTCGGGCGCCCCCGCGTGAGCGTTTCCGGCGCGATCGCGCGGGTATCAGACCCGGTTTCGCGAGGGTGTCGGGCCAGGGGTGTCAGACCCGGACGCCGAACTGGAAGGGCATGTCGGACATCGCCTCGTAGCGGACCACGGCACCGGTGTGCGGGGCGTGCAGCACCTGGCCGTTGCCCGCGTACAGGCCCACGTGGTGCAGGTCGCCGTAGAAGAAGACCAGGTCGCCGACCTTGAGCTGGCTCTGGTCGTAGATCCGGGTGCCGACGTTGGCCTGCGCCTCGGAGGTGCGCGGTATGGACACGCCGGCCTGGGCGTAGGCCCAGGAGGTCAGGCCCGAGCAGTCGAAGGAGGAGGGGCCGGAGGCGCCGTAGACGTATGGCGAGCCGATCCTGCTCTGCGCGGCGGAGAAGGCCGCCCCGGCGCGGCCGGAGGCGGGCGGGGCGTCGCCGAGGTTCACCCGCGCGCTGGCGGAGCGGTCGGCGCGCTGCTGCTGGGCGGCCAGGTCCGCCTTCTCCTTGGCCGTCAGGGTGTTGAGGATCTTCTGCGCGTCGGCGAGCTTGCCCTGGACTTCCTTCTTCTTCTGCTCCAGCTGGGTGCGCGTGGAGGAGAGGTCCTTGAGCTTGTCGGCGGCTTCCGCCCGCTCCTGGGCGAGTTCGCGCTGTTTATCCTGAATCTTCTTCAGCGCGTCGACCTGCTGGGCGCTCAACTGGTCGAGCGTGGAGGCCTTGTCGAGGAAGTCGTCCGGGTTGGAGGACAGGAAGAGCTGGACCGAGGGGTCGATGCCGCCCGAGCGGTACTGCGAGGTGGCCAGCGAGCCCAGGCCGTCGCGCAGCTTGTTCAGGTCCTGCTGACCGCGGGCGACGTTGTCCTGGATCGTGGATATTTCCTTCTGCAGCTTCTGCTGCTTCTCCTTCGCCCCGTTGTACTTCTCGGTGGCCTGCTCGGCCTCCTCGTAGAGCTTGTCGACCTTGGCCTTGACCTGGTCCTTGGTGAGCTTCTGGCTCGGCGCGGCGTTGGCGGCGTTCGCGCTCAGGACGACGGCGGCGGCTGCTGCGGTGGTCAGCACGGTCACGCGAGCGCGACTCTGCTGCTTGGGTCGACGGTGGGACGCCACGGAGGACGAACTCCTTCTTGTGAGTGATCACCCGTTCGGAGGTTCGAGCCCTGACCCTAGTGACCCACTTGTGATCAGTTCAAATCCTCACACCAAAAAACCTCGTCACACAATGCATTCTTTGCACACAAGTCACATGCGGTGAGGTGTGGTTGACACTACGTTGCGTGATGATCAACTCAATTCGGGCATTGCGTATGCCCGTTGGACCTTCAGGACAGTCGCTTCAGAAGCACCGCAGAGGCGACCGGACGGGCACCCGCCCTGGCGACCCCGTCGGCCACCTCCCGGTCGGTGGAGGCGACGATGACCGGACGGCCCGGCGGCTCCGCGCGCACGAGCTGCCGGATCAGCTCGTCGGCCGTGACGCCCGGCTTCGAGAACAGCACCCGGACGCCGCGCGGCGGCGCCAGCAGCACCGGGGCGGCCAGTTCGGCGCCGTCGAAGACACAGGTCACCTCGGCGCCCGTCTGCGCGGCGAGCGCGGAGAGCTGCCCGAGGAGCCGGAGCCGCTGCTTCTCCAGCGGCATCTGCGGATAGCCGGTCTTGGTGACGTTGTAGCCGTCGACCACCAGATGCGCCTGCGGCAGCGCCAGCAACTGGTCCAGGATGGCCGGATCGTTCTCCGACAGGGCGCGCGCCGCGATGTCCTTCGGTGTCATTCGTCCCGGTTCGACCGCATCCACGGTCTCGGCGGGCCGTACCGACACGGGCGGCAGGGCGAGTTCGCGCCTGAGGCCCTGGGTCGCCTCCAGCAGGGTGTCGAGCAGCAGCCGTACCCGCATGTCCTCCACGCTGCGGCCCTCGCGGGCGGCGCGGCGGGTGGCCTCCAGCGCGGACTCGGCCTCGCCGAGCCGGGCCTTGAGCCGACGCGACTCGCTCTCGGCGGCCGACACCCGCAGGTGCGCCTCGGCGCGTAGGGCGTCCATCTCCGCCTGGGCCTTGCGCAGTGCGGCCTCGCCCCGCTTGACGTCGCTGAGGGCGGCCCGGAGCTTGCGGTGCAGCGACTCCGCTTCCTTCTTCGCCGACTCCAGTTCCGTACGCAGCCGTTCGGTCTCGGCGCGGGTGTGCTCGCGGGCCTGGGCCAGCTCGGCGCGCAGCCGCTCCAGCTCGGCCCGGTTCTCCTCGTCGGCGCGCTCGGCGTCCGCGCGCTGGACCTCCTCGCCGGCCGCCGTGACCAGCTTCACCCAGCCCGTCGGGCGCAGTACGTAGGCCGCGGCCGCCACGTCGAGCGGGTCCGCGGCCGGGAGCGGCGAGCCGGAGTCGAGTGCGCCGGCGAGTTCCGGCTGCGCCTCTCTGAACTTCTCCCCGATCCGCTGCCGGAACAGCGCATCGGTCTCCAGCGTCGCCGCCATGGCGTTCCCGGCGAACTTCGCCCGGCGACTGGGGGTGAACCGGGCGTACTGCCTCAGCTGAGCGGGCAGTTCCGAGACGGTCAGCCCGCCGAAGCCGTCCGAGACGATCTGGACGACTCTCCGGCGCACCCCGTCGGGCAGCGGACGGTCAAGCACCTCGGCGGTGCCGTCGCC
The DNA here is from genome assembly GCF_044456925.1 of Streptomyces sp. NPDC050743. Lineage (NCBI taxonomy): Bacteria > Bacillati > Actinomycetota > Actinomycetes > Kitasatosporales > Streptomycetaceae > Streptomyces > Streptomyces sp. NPDC050743. Next base: position 66,631 of record NZ_JBITGJ010000023.1, on the reverse strand, counting down.
CGGCCCCCCGCCCGTGGTCTCCACCATCCGTCACACCCCACTACTTCAACTTCTTCGGGGCCGCTCCGCTCAGGAGCCGGCGCCCGGCCTGTCCACGAGTTCCACCTGGTCCACCGCGTTGCACCAGCGGCACCGCACCGACTCGATGGTCTCACTGACCACCTCGCGCTCCTCCACGGTCGGCTCCCCGGCCAGATCGAGGTGGACGTACTCGACGACCTTCGAGGAACGCGTCACGTCGAACCGGGTGAGGTTGCCGCACAGGGTGCAGCGCCATCGGGTGGTGGCGGTCGGCAGGGGAACCGTCATCGTGGCTGTCCGCTTCCTTCTCGTAGTCGCTCGCCGCGCCGCCGGCCGACGCGTGTGGCCGTAACCCTACGGCCTGGCGGCAACTCGCCGCTGGTCCGTCCGCGGCGGCGAGGCGGTCTGTCCGCTTGCGTCCCGTTACGTCATGCTCTGTATTCATGATCAGCCAGTGGAGCACGGCGGCCGGCAGGGCCTTCAGAGCGGTCCGGAGCACCTCAGCACCGATGACGTACGGCCTCATCGTCCTGTGCTGCCTGCTCTTCGTCCTGGGTCCGGCCTCGGGGCTGACACCGGGATACGGCTCCGGGGACGGCCTGCAGGCCGCACAGCGGGCGTACTTCCGGCGCTGGGGCGTGGTGCCGGCCGAGCTGTTCGCCAGGCCGGTGCGGGAGGCCCTGACCCCCGTGACGGCCCTGTTCGTGCACGGCAGCTGGGTGCATCTGCTCGGCAACATGCTCTTCCTCTTCGTCTTCGGCGCGATGACCGAGGAACGGATGGGCCGGGTCGAGTTCACCCTCTTCTTCGTCGGCTGCGGCTATCTCGCCCTGCTCGGATATGCGGCCGCCAACGCCGCCTCCGACCAGTCGCTGGTGGGCGCGTCCGGGGCGATCTCGGCGGTTCTCGGAGCGTTCCTCTACCTGTTCCCGCGCGCCCGTGTCACCAGTCTTCTGCCGTTCCTGTTCTTCCTGCCACTGCGGTTTCCCGCGTGGATCGTGCTGCCGTTCTGGGCGGCGCTGCAGTGGGCGGCGGCGGAGCACAGCTCCGACGGGCCGGGGGTGGCGTATCTGGCGCACCTCGTCGGCTTCGGTCTGGGCTTCGGCTACGCATGGGTGCGGTACAGCCGTACGACTAGAGTGAAGTGCGCCCCAGCTCCGGCACCCGAGGGAGAGAACCAGCCGTGATCACCGCGATCGTCCTGATCAAGACCAGCGTGGACCGGATCCCCGAGATCGCGGAGCAGATCGCTTCGCTGGAGTCGGTGAGCGAGGTCTTCTCCGTCACCGGCACGTACGACTTGATCGCGATGGTCCGGGTGCGGCAGCACGACGATCTCGCCGATGTCATCCCCGGCCGGATCAGCAAGATCCCCGGTGTGGAGGGCACGGACACGCATGTGGCGTTCCGGACGTACTCGCAGCACGACCTGGAGGCCGCGTTCTCGATCGGCCTGGACAACTAGGGTTCGCCCCGGTTGCCCACGCCATCCCCCGCACCCCCTCCGGGGCGCTGATCACACCGCCGGCACGCAGCGGCCGTCCTCCGTGCGGTACGTCCACTTCGCGCCCTCGGTCACGAGTTCCCGGACCGCGGTGACGAAGCGGTCGACGTGTTCGTCCGGGGTGCCGGCGCCGAAGCTCACGCGGACGGCGTTGAGGGACTTCTCGCCCGGCTGGGCCTCGGGGGCGCCGCATTCGCCCTGGGTCTGGGGGTCGGTGCCGAGGAGGGTGCGGACCAGGGGGTGGGCGCAGAAGAGGCCGTCGCGGACGCCGATGCCGTACTCGGCGGACAGGGCCGCGGCGAAGTGGGAGCTGTTCCAGCCCTCGACGACGAAGGAGAGCACGCCGACGCGGGGGGCGTCGTCGCCGAAGAGGGACAGCACCTTCACCTGGGGGACCTCCGCCAGGCCCGCGCGGACCCGGGCGATCAGGTGCCGCTCGCGCGCGACCAGGGTGTCCCAGCCGGCCTCGGTGAGCGCCTTGCAGGCCGAGGCGATGGAGTAGGCGCCGATCACGTTGGGCGACCCCGCCTCATGCCGCGCGGCGCTCTCGTGCCACTCCACGTCCACGCCGCCGTCCTGCCGCCGGGCGACCGTGCGGCTGGCCCCGCCGCCCGCCAGGTACGGCTCGGCCGCGCGCAGCCAGTCGGCGCGGCCGGCCAGGACGCCGGAGCCGAAGGGCGCGTACAGCTTGTGGCCCGAGAAGGCGACCCAATCGACGTCCAGGTCACGGACGGACACGGGGTGGTGCGGGGCCAGCTGGGCGGCGTCCAGGACGATGCGGGCGCCGTGCGCGTGGGCGGCCGCCGCCAGCTCCCGTACGGGCCACAGCTCGCCGGTGACGTTCGAGGCGCCGGTGACGCAGACCAGGGCCGGACCGCGGCCCCCTTCGACGGACACGGTGCGGTCGGTGAGGGCCCGCTCCAGGGTCGTGACGGCCTGCTGCGGGGTGCGCGGGGCGTCGAGGTAGGTGACCTGGGCGTCCTGCCAGGGCAGTAGCGCGGCGTGGTGCTCGGTCTCGAAGACGAAGACCTGGCAGCCGGCCGGGAGGGCCCGGGCCAGGAGGTTCAGGGAGTCCGTGGTGGACCGCGTGAAGATCACCTGGTCGTCGGGGCGACAGTCCAGGAACTCGGCGACCGTCCTGCGGGCGTTCTCGAACAGGTCGGTGGACAGCTGGGAGAGGTAGCCGGCGCCCCGGTGGACGCTGCCGTAGTACGGCGCGTAGGCGGCCACGTCGTCCCAGACGCGCTGCAGGGCGGGGGCGCTGGCCGCGTAGTCGAGGGCCGCGTAGGTGACCTCGCCGCCGGTGACGAGCGGCACGGTGACATCCCGGCCCAGAACGGGCAGCGGGGAGCAGACGAACTGGTCGGAGGCAGCGGTGAAGACGGACATGGGTGGACTCCCGTGAGAACGTACGCCGAAGACGACGTACGGAAAGAAGAGAAAAGGGGTGTGCGGAGGCGGGGCTCGGCGGCCCTATCGCATTCGCTTGCTCACGGAAGGCTCCCTCGACGACCAGGACCCCTGGTCCCGCGCTCTCAGCGGCGCGCGAGGGGTCCGCGCTTGCCGTAGACCTCGCTGCCTACGACCTGGTCCTCACCCGGGGCACCCCGCCACGGACGGAGGGTTGCCGGACAGCCGGCCGGGGCCGAATGGCTGTCACTCATGACCTGGTACAGGAACGTACGGGAAATGATCGTCGTCCCGCAACCCGAGTCCGGATCGCGGGACGATCCCCGGTGGAGCGCTAGGCGTTGCTCGCCGCCACCCACCGCTCCAGCGTCCGCTTCGCCGCACCCGAGTCGATCGACTCCGCCGCCATCGCCATCCCGTCCCGCAGCTGCTCGGTCAGCGGCGCGTCCGTGGGCCGCAGCGCGACGAGCGCCGCCGCCGAGTTCAGCAGCACCGCGTCCCGTACGGCCCCCGCCTCACCGTCGAGCAGGCGGCGGGCGACCTCCGCGTTGTACGACGCGTCCGCGCCGCGCAGGGCCTCCACGGGGACGAGGTCGATGCCGACGTCCCTCGGGTCGAAGGTCTGCTCGGTGACCTTGCCGTCCCGGACGACCCACACCCGCGAGGTGGCGGTCGTCGTCAACTCGTCCAGGCCGTCGTCGCCGCGGAAGACCAGGGAGGAGTTGCCGCGCTCGGCGAGGACGCCCGCCACGATCGGGGCCATCCGCAGATCCGCCACGCCGACGGCCTGGGCGCGCACCTGCGCCGGATTGGTCAGCGGACCGAGGACGTTGAAGGTCGTACGGATGCCCAACTGGCCACGGGCGGCGGCCACATGGCGCAGCGCCGGGTGGAACTTCACCGCGAAGCAGAAGGTGATCCCGGCCTCCTCGGCCACCTGCGGGACCCGCTCCAGCGGGAGGTTCAGATTGACGCCGAGCTTCTCCAGCACGTCCGACGCGCCCGACGCCGAGGACGCGGCCCGGTTGCCGTGCTTGACGACCTTCGCGCCGGCGCCGGCGACGACGATCGAGGACATCGTGGAGATGTTCACCGTCTTGGCACCGTCACCACCGGTGCCGACGATGTCGACGGTCTCCCCCGGCACCTCGATGACGTTCGCGTGGGCGTACATCGCGCGCACGAGCCCGGTGATCTCCTCCACCGTCTCGCCCTTGGCGCGCAGGGCCACGGCGAATCCCGCGATCTGCGCGTCCGTCGCCTCCCCGCGCATGATCCGGTCCATCGCCCATGCCGTGGCATCCGCGCTCTGGTCCCGGCCCTCCAGCAGGGCGTTCAGTACCTCGGGCCAGGAACGGCCCGCCGCGGTGTCGCCTCCAGCGGGGGTCACAGCGCTCATCAGCCGCTCCTGGTGTCGTGAGAAACAGTGTGATCCCAGCCTATCCACCCCCGGACACGGCGAAGGGCCCCGTCCGTAAGCCGGACGGGGCCCATCAGCGTGGCGTGGCGACGCGGGGATCAGTGGTGGCCGTGGCCGCTCGTGATCTCCTTGTACTCGTCGACGGTCGGCTTCGGGATCTGGTTGTCCTCGCCGTAGTAGGCGTTGGACAGCTTCACCCGGAACTTCTCCGAGGCCGGCACCTTGCGCTCGACACCGTTCTCGTCGACCGTCGGGCCGATCTCGGCCGGCTCGTACTGGTGGTGAGCCGTCAGGGTGTGCAGCTGCTCCTGGCTGAGCGGCTCGTGCACCTCGATGAACTCACCGTGCGGCAGCCGCTTGATGATGCCGGTCTCGCGACCGTGCAGCACCTTGTCGCGGTCGCGGCGCTGCAGGCCCAGGCAGATCCGCTTGGTGACGATGAACGCGATGATCGGTCCGACGACGAAGCCGATCCGGACGAACCAGGTGACCGCGTTGATCGACAGGTGGAAGTGGGTGGCCCACAGGTCGTTGCCACCGCCGACCAGGGTGATCATGTAGATCGTGATCCAGGCGACACCGAATGCGGTACGCGTCGGGGCGTTGCGCGGACGGTCCAGGATGTGGTGTTCGCTCTTGTCGCCGGTGATCCAGGACTCGATGAACGGGTAGACCGCGATCGCCGCCAGGACCAGCGGGAAGAGCACCAGCGGAATGAACACGCCCAGGACGAGCGTGTGACCCCAGAAGTTGACCTCCCAGCCCGGGAAGAAGCGGACCAGACCCTCGGCGAAGCCCATGTACCAGTCGGGCTGGGCGCCGGTGGACACCTGGTCCGGACGGTAGGGGCCCATGGCCCAGATCGGGTTGATCTGGGCCACCGCCGCGATGGCCGCGATGACACCGAAGACCAGGAAGAAGAAGCCTCCGGCCTTGGCCATGTACACCGGCAGCAGCGGCATGCCGACGACGTTCTTCTCGGTCTTTCCGGGACCCGCGAACTGCGTGTGCTTGTGGTAGAAGACCAGGATCAGGTGGCCCACCACCAGGCCGAGCATGATGCCCGGCAGCAGCAGGATGTGGATCGAGTAGAACCGGGCGACGAAGTCGTGACCGGGGAACTGACCGCCGAAGAGGAAGAACGACAGGTACGTGCCGACGATCGGCACGGACAGGACCGCGCCCTCCATGAAGCGGACACCGGTGCCGGAGAGCAGGTCGTCCGGGAGCGAGTAACCGGTGAAGCCGGTGAACATGCCGAGGACGAACAGCAGGAAGCCGAACAGCCAGTTGATCTCACGCGGCTTGCGGAACGCGCCGGTGAAGAACACGCGCATCATGTGCACGAACATGCCGGCGAGGAAGATCAGCGCGGCCCAGTGGTGGATCTGCCGCACGAGCAGACCACCGCGCACGTCGAAGGAGATGTGCAGGGTCGAGTTGAACGCCTCGGACATCAGCTGTCCCTGCAGCGGGACATAGCTGCCGTGGTACTCCACCTCGTTCATCGACGGGTGGAAGAACAGCGTCAGATAGACACCCGTGAGGATGATGATGATGAAGCTGTAGAGGCAGACCTCACCCAGCATGAACGACCAGTGGTCGGGGAAGATCTTGCGCATGTTGGCCTTGGCCAGGGAGTAGATCCCGAGCCGGCCGTCGGCCCAGTCGGCGACACGCTCGCCGGCCGGGGCCTTCCCGCGAGAGCGGGGCGTCTCGTTCGCTGCAGTACTCATCCGCGCTCCCAGAATGCAGGACCGACGGGCTCCTCGAAGTCGCCGAGCGCCTGGAGGTAACCCTCACTGTCCACACCGATGCGCAGCTGCGGCAGGGCGTGGCCGGCGGGGCCGAAGATCACTCGGGCACCGTCGGAGAGGTCGAAGGTGGACTGGTGGCACGGGCACAGCACGTGGTGCGTCTGCTGCTCGTACAGCGAGATCGGGCAGCCGACGTGGGTGCAGATCTTGGAGAACGCGACGATGCCCTCGTGCGACCAGTCGAGCTCGCGCTTGTCCTTGATGTTGCCGGGCTGCAGCCGGACGATCATCAGCGCGGCCTTGGCGATCTCCGTCTGGAACTCCTCATCCGTCTCCTCCAGCCCGTCGGGCTTGGCGAAGGTGAGGGAGCCGACGGCGACGTCCTCGGGGCGCAGCGGCTGGTTGGTGTTCATGTTGACCAGACGCTTGCCCTTGGCCCACAGCGTGTGACGCAGCGAGGTGCCGGGCAGCGGACCGAGGTCGCGCAGCAGCATGACGCCGGACAGCGGGAACAGGGCCAGCGCGCCGAACATCGTGTTGCGCAGCAGCTTGCGGCGGCCGAGCGCCGACTCCTTGGCGCCCTGCCGGAAGTCCGCGTGGACCTTCGCGCGGACGTCGGCCGGGGCCTCGATGGCGTGCCGCTCGTCGGCGACCTCGACGTCGGACATCAGGGTGCGGGCCCAGTGGACCGCGCCCGCGCCGATGCAGAACAGCGCCGCGCCGAGAGTCAGGCCCAGCGCGAAGTTCAGCGCGCTGAGGCGCCCGATCGGGAAGACGAAGATGCTCTTGTCGTGCGGGATCGTCACGTACGAGACGATGAAGCCGACGGTGGCCAGCATCGACACCGTGAACAGCAGGGCGACCGTGCGCTCGGACCGCTTGGCGGCCCGCTCGTCGATGTCCTGGATGCGGTGCTCGTGGGGCGGCAGCCCCGGGTCGGCGAACGGGTTCTCCTCGTCCGCGATCCCTACCGCGCCGCGCGCGTGGTCCTGCTCAGCGGGCAGGTTCTCTTCTGGAATGTCTTGGCTACTCATGACTTCTTGGCCTTTGCGGTCCGAGCGGCGACCCAGACGGCGACGGCGATCAGTGCGCCGAGACCGAAGATCCAGGCGAACAGACCCTCACTGACCGGCCCGAGGCCGCCCAGCTCCAGACCGCCGGGGTTCGTCGTCTCGCTGCTGTCGACCGCGTGCAGGTACGCGATGATGTCCTTCTTGTTCTTCGAGGACAACGTGGTGTCGGGGAAGGACGGCATGTTCTGCGGGCCGGTCTGCATGGCCTCGTAGATGTGCTTCGGGTCGACACCCTCGAGAGTCGGCGCGAACTTGCCCTTGGTCAGGGCACCGCCCTTGCCGATGAAGTTGTGGCACTGCGCGCAGTTGGTGCGGAACAGCTCGCCACCCTTGGCGATGTCCGCGCCGTCGGGGCCGTACTGGTCCTTGGTCGGCACGTTCGGGCCGGCGCCCAGCGAGGCGATGTACGCGGCGAGCTGGTCGATCTGCGTCTGGTTGTAGACGACCTTCTTGCGCGGGACCTGGGCGCCCTGCGAGGTGGCGGCCGGCATACGGCCGGTGCCGACCTGGAAGTCGACGGCCGCGGCACCCACGCCGACCAGGCTCGGCCCGTCGGAGGAGCCCTGGCCACCGGTGCCGTGGCAGCTGGCGCAGCCGACCTCGTAGAGCTTCTTGCCCTCCTGGATGGTCAAAGACTGGGCGGAATCATCGGCCTGCGCCTTGCCCGCGGGTGCGAACGCGGCGTACAGCCCCCCAGTGGCCGCCAGCGCGAGGAGTAGGACGACGACCGCCGCCAGCGGATGGCGTCGTCGTGCGGAGAGCTTTTTCACGGATTACCCCGGTGTCAGGATCTTCTGCGTCGGTGCTTCTGGATGTGCGGGAGCCGGTCCCGGCTACTTGATCAGGTAGATCGTGGCGAAAAGGCCGATCCAGACCACATCGACGAAGTGCCAGTAGTAGGACACGACGATGGCGGCGGTCGCCTGCTCGTGGGTGAACCTCTTGGCCATGTAGGTGCGGCCGAGGACCAGCAGGAAGGCGATGAGACCGCCCGTCACGTGCAGGCCGTGGAACCCGGTGGTCAGGTAGAACACCGAGCCGTAGGGGTCGGAGGAGAGCGAGATGCCCTCGTCCCTCACCAGGCTCGTGTACTCGTAGATCTGACCGCCGATGAAGATCGCACCCATGATGAAGGTGACGATGAACCACCCTCTGAGCTTCTTCACGTCACCGCGCTCGGCCGCGAACACGCCGAGCTGGCAGGTGAGCGAGGAGAGCACCAGGATCGTGGTGTTCGTCGCGGAGAAGGGCACATTGAGTGCGTCGGCCATGTGCTTCCAGTGCGCCGGACCCGTCACCGATCGCAGGGTGAAGTACATCGCGAAGAGGGCCGCGAAGAACATCAGCTCGGAACTCAGCCAGATGATGGTTCCGACGCTGGTGAGGTTCGGCCGGTTGACCGACGGGTGCGCGTGCCCGGTTTCTACTGTCGTTGCTGTCGCCACGACCGACATTATGTCGGTCGCTTATCCCGCCCTCACTCCGGGGGGTGCCGTTCGGAGTGTTGCTGCCCGCCGAACCGGTGTTGACGTGGTGTTCATGGGGACTTCCACGGGAGTAAGCTCCGCCCGAACGGCCTTGTCCGTCCCGTCCGTACGACGCCGACGTCCCGGAGGAACAATGCAGCCGACCGCCACGGTGCTGGTCTACAGCGACGACTCCAACACCCGCGAGCAAGTACGGCTGGCCACCGGCCGCAGGCCCGCTCCCGACGCCCCCCTGGTCGAGTTCGTGGAGTGCGCGACGCCCGAGGCGGTGCTGCGTGAGCTGGACAAGGGCGGCATCGACGTGTGCGTGCTGGACGGTGAGGCCGTGCCGATGGGCGGCATGGGGGTCTGCCGGCAGATCAAGGACGAGGTGTTCAACTGCCCGCCGGTGCTGCTGCTCATGGGGCGGCCGCAGGACGCCTGGCTGGCGACGTGGAGCCGGGCGGACGCCGCGGTCACCCTGCCGGTGGATCCCGTGGAGTTCTCCTCGGCCCTGGCTTCCCTGCTCCGGCAGAAGAGGTTGCTGAGCGCCTAGCGGCCCGGGGCGCCGTGTTCGTGGGCGAGAGCGGGTCCGTGGGGCCTTCTCGCGCCCACGCGGCAAAGCCGCATATCGGCACAGCCTCGCGCCCCGTCAGGGCGGCTACAGCGCCGCCGGCTGGAGGCGTACCGTGTCCGCCTCGGACGGGCTGTCGGCCTTGCCGTTGGTCAGCGCGCTGCCCTTGCGCCACTTCGTCCAGTCGACGTTCCAGTCACCGAAGCCGTTGCCGAAGTCCTCCATCTGGTGGCCGCCTGAGTTGACGACCCTGACGATGTCGCCCTGGTGGATGTTGTCGAAGAACCACGCGGCGTTGCCGTTGCTCATGCCCGTGCAGCCGTGGCTGACGTTCGCGTAGCCCTGTGAGCCCACGGACCAGGGCGCGGCGTGCACGTATTCGCCGGACCAGGTCACCCGGGTGGCGTAGTAGACCGACATGTCGTAGGAGTCGGAGCTGCCCGCGGCGATGCCGATGGTGGTGCCGCGCATGCGGACGACGTACGCCTTCTCCAGGACGACCTTGATGCCGTTGCGGGTGTCGTAGCCGGGTTTGCCGGTGGTGACGGGGATCCGCTTGATGTCCTGGCCGTTCTTGTAGAACGTCAGCTGGTGCGCCGCGGCGTCGGTGACGGCCTCGATCCGGTCGCCGATGGTGAGCTTCACCGGCTTGGACTTGCCGCCCCACAGCCGGTCGCTGATCTTGATGCCGTCCAGGTTGCTGTGCACCGTGATGGTGGTGTGGGTGGGCCAGTACTCCTGGGGCCGGTAGTGGAGTTCCTTGTCGCTGACCCAGTACCAGGAGCCCTGCACGGCCGGCGTGGAGTCCACCCGCAGGGCGCGCTCCACGATGGCGCGCTGCGCCTTGTCCTTGACCTCCTGGTCGAGTTGGGCGGTGATGGGCTGGCCGACGCCGTACTGGCCCGACTTCGGCCCGAAGGTGACGGTCAGGCGCTTCCTGCTGCTGGGCCGGCTGGTGTCGAACGCGAAGACCTTGCGGCCGGGCGCGCCGTCGGCGTCCTCGGTGCTCACGGCGACCGTGTAGTGGGTGTTGGCGGCCAGCGGGGCGGTGCTGTGCCATCTGCTGCCGTCGGCGGCGAGTTCGCCCGCCACGTAGCGCCCTGCGGAGTCCTGGACGGTGACGTCGGTGATGCTGTCGTCACCCTCGGCGGTGATCTCCAGGGGCTTGTCCGGATCGGCCCGCTTCCCCGCTTCGGTGGGGCCGTTGAAGGAGACTATGTCCGCCGCGTCGTACGGCTTGGCCGACAGTGGGTTGCCGCCGTCCGAACCGCAGGCGGTGACGCACGCGCCGAGCGCGGTCACCAGCAGGGCGCAGCTGACGACGGTGCGGGTCCGCGGAGTGTGGTTCATACCATCACGCTATGAGGCACTGACCCCATTTGCGCGGCGGGTAACCCGTCCGGGCGACCGACACTGCGGCAAACGCACGAAGGCACCCCCTGCGACCTGCGCAAAAGCCGGAAGCCCGGACCCTGGTGAGCAAGGGTCCGGGCTTCCGGTGCGTGCACGCGGGTGCTACTGGGTGCGGTTCTCACCGTGGTAGTACTCGAACACCCAGCCGAACAGACCGACCACGATGAACGGGGCGGAGAAGTAGATCAGCCACCAGCCGACCGCGATGCTGAGGAAGGCGATCGCACCGCCGAAGCCCAGCAGGAGCGGCTGCCAGCTGTGCGGGCTGAAGAAGCCCAGCTCGCCCGCGTCGTCCGCGACGTCGGCCTCCTTGTCGTCCTGGGCGCCCGCGTCGACCCGCCGGGCGGTGAAGCCCAGGTAGAAGCCGATCATCACGCTCAGGCCGAAGGCCAGGAACAGTGCGGTGGTACCGGCCGGCTCCTTCGACCACACGCCATACACGATGGCCATGATCAGGAGGAAGACGCTCAGCCAGACGAACATCCGACCCTGGATCCTCACTTGCCGGCCTCCTTGCTGCCCGCGATGGCGGTGCCGTGACCGCTGTGCGCGAGCTGCTCGAGCGCGGCGATCTCAGGGTGGTGCAGGTCGAACGCCGGGGATTCGCTGCGGATCCGCGGCAGGGTGAGGAAGTTGTGCCGCGGCGGCGGGCAGGAGGTCGCCCACTCCAGCGAACGGCCGTAGCCCCAGGGGTCGTCCACGTCGACCGGCTTGCCGTACTTGGCCGTCTTCCAGACGTTGTAGAGGAACGGCAGGATCGACAGGCCGAGCAGGAAGGAGCAGATGGTGGAGAGCGTGTTCAGGGCGGTGAAGCCGTCGGCCGCCAGGTAGTCGGCGTAACGGCGCGGCATGCCCTCCACGCCCAGCCAGTGCTGGACCAGGAAGGTGCCGTGGAAGCCGACGAACAGCGTCCAGAAGGTGATCTTGCCGAGGCGCTCGTCCAGCATCTTGCCGGTCATCTTCGGCCACCAGAAGTGGAAGCCGGAGAACATGGCGAAGACGACCGTACCGAAGACCACGTAGTGGAAGTGGGCCACCACGAAGTACGAGTCGGAGACGTGGAAGTCCATCGGCGGCGAGGCCAGGATGACACCGGTCAGACCACCGAACGTGAAGGTGATCAGGAAGCCGACGGCCCAGAGCATCGGTGTCTCGAAGGACAGCGAGCCCTTCCACATCGTGCCGATCCAGTTGAAGAACTTCACACCGGTCGGTACGGCGATCAGGAAGGTCATGAACGAGAAGAACGGCAGCAGCACACCGCCGGTGACGTACATGTGGTGGGCCCACACGGTCACGGACAGACCGGCGATGGAGATGGTCGCGGCGATCAGACCCATGTAGCCGAACATCGGCTTGCGGGAGAACACCGGGATGACTTCGCTGATGATGCCGAAGAACGGCAGGGCGATGATGTACACCTCTGGATGGCCGAAGAACCAGAAGAGGTGTTGCCACAGCAGTGCGCCGCCGTTGGTGGCGTCGAAGACGTGGGCGCCGAACTTGCGGTCCGCCTCCAGGGCGAACAGCGCGGCGGCCAGGACCGGGAAGGCCAGCAGGACCAGCACGGCGGTCAGCAGCACGTTCCACACGAAGATCGGCATGCGGAACATGGTCATGCCCGGGGCGCGCATGCAGATGATCGTGGTGATGAAGTTGACCGAGCCGAGGATGGTGCCGAAGCCGGACATGGCCAGACCCATGATCCACATGTCGGCGCCGACGCCCGGGCTGCGGACCGCGTCCGACAGCGGCGAGTAGGCGAACCAGCCGAAGTCGGCCGCGCCCTGCGGGGTGACGAAGCCGCCGACCGCGATGAGCGAGCCGAAGAGGTACAGCCAGTAGGCGAACATGTTCAGCCGCGGGAAGGCCACGTCGGGCGCGCCGATCTGCAGCGGCATGATCCAGTTCGCGAAGCCGGCGAACAGCGGCGTCGCGAACATCAGCAGCATGATCGTGCCGTGCATCGTGAACGCCTGGTTGAACTGCTCGTTCGACATGATCTGCAGGCCCGGCCGGGCCAGCTCGGCGCGCATGAGCAGCGCCATCACGCCGCCGATCAGGAAGAACGCGAACGACGTCGCAAGGTACATCGTCCCGATCGTCTTGTGGTCGGTGGTCGTCAGCCACTTCACCACGACATTGCCGGGCTGCTTGCGCCTGACCGGCAGCTCGTCCGCGAACGCGCCGTCAGCTGCCGCGGCACCCTGGGGTTCGTTGAGGATGCTCACAGGTTGTTCGTCTCCCGGTTCTTCTCGTGGCTCGTCTGCGCGATGCCGGCGGGAATGTAACCGGTCTGCCCCTTCTTGGCGAGGTCCTGGAGGTGCTTCTGGTACGCCGCCGGGGAGACGACCTTCACGTTGAACAGCATCCGGGAGTGGTCGACGCCGCAGAGCTCGGCGCACTTGCCGAGGAAGGTGCCCTCGCGGTTCGGGGTCACCTGGAACGCGTTGGTGTGGCCCGGGATGACGTCCTGCTTCATGAGGAACGGCACCACCCAGAAGGAGTGGATGACGTCACGCGAGGTGAGGATGAAGCGGACGGTCTGGCCCTTGGGCAGCCAGAGCGTCGGACCGGGGTTGCCGGTCTGCGGGTTCCGCGTGCCCGGCGTACCGACGTCGTAGACGCCGCCGGCGTTCGCCGGGAACTGGTTCTTGAACCGGTCCGGAATGGCGTTCAGGTTCTTGTCGGTCTTGGCGTCGCCGGAGACACCGGGGACGTTCGCGACGTAGTTGAAGCCCCAGCTCCACTGGAAGCCGACCACGTTGACCGTGACGTCGGGCTTCTTGTCGAGGCTGAGGAGCTTCGTCTCGTCCCGGGCGGTGAAGTAGAAGAGCACCGAGATGATGATGATCGGGACCACCGTGTACAGGGCCTCGATCGGCATGTTGTACCGGGTCTGCGGAGGTACCTCGACCTTGGTGCGGCTGCGCCGGTGGAACATGGCGCTCCACAGGATCAGGCCCCACACCAGCACGCCGACGGCGAGCGCGGCAGCCCAGGAGCCCTGCCACAGGGAGAGGATCCGCGGAGCCTCTTCCGTGGTCGGGGTGGGCATGCCAAGGCGGGGGAAGTCCTTGTATGTGCAACCGGTTGCGGTCGCCAGGACCAGGCCCGCGGTCATTGCCTGCAGCAGCTTCCGCCGCATCGGGCGCCGCGGCGAGCGGTCGGAGCCGTTGGGACTCACGTAGCGCCTTCCCGAGAGTCTCGCCCGCGCGGTCGGCTGCGGCCTTGTTCTCGCTGGTCGGTCGCCGCCCTGCGTCGGGCAGGGGTTTGGATGTTTATGCGGACCAAACCCTAGCCCACCCTCTCCGAGGGTTCGCGGGGAGGGGTGCCTACTGGAGTGGGTGGTTCGCTTGATTGGCGGCTGCAGGTGCGTTGTGGCTGGTCGCGCAGTTCCTCGCGCCCCTGGGTCGGCTGCCCCTGCCGGGGTCTTAACGTTGCCGTATGGCCTACTTTGACGCTGCCTCCGCCGTCCCCCTCCATCCCGTTGCCCGTCAGGCGCTGTTGGCCTCCGTGGACGAGGGATGGGCGGATCCCGCGCGGCTGTACCGGGAGGGCCGTAAGGCCCGGATGTTGCTGGACGCTGCCCGGGAGGCGGCAGCCGAGGCCCTCGGCTGCCGGGCCGATGAGGTGGTGTTCACCTCTTCCGGGACACGGGCCGTACATACGGGCGTGATGGGGGCGTTGGCCGGGCGGCGCCGGGTCGGATCCCACCTGATCGTGTCAGCGGTCGAACACTCCTCCGTCCTCCACGCGGCGGAGGTGTTCGAGTCGGACGGCGGGACGGTCACCCAAGTGGCGGTCAACCGGGCCGGAACCGTCGAACCCGCCGCCTACGAGGCCGCGCTCCGCCCGGACACGGCGCTGGCAGCCCTGCAGTCGGCCAACCACGAGGTGGGGACCGTGCAGCCGGTCGCCGAGGTGGCCGAGGTGTGCCGGGCCGCCGGGGTGCCGCTGCTTGTGGACGCGGCGCAGTCGCTGGGGTGGGGGCCGGTCGAGGGTGCCTGGTCGCTGCTCGCGGCGAGCGCGCACAAGTGGGGCGGGCCCTCGGGGGTCGGACTGCTCGTCGTGCGCAAGGGGGTGCGGTTCGCCGCCCAAGGGCCCGTCGACGAGCGGGAGTCGGGGCGGGCGCCAGGGTTCGAGAACCTCCCGGCGATCGTGGCGGCCGTGGCCTCCCTGCGGGCGGTGCGGGCCGAGGCGGCCCAGGAGGCGGTTCGGCTGCGGGAGCTGACGGACCGGATCCGGACGCGGGTGCCGGAGCTGGTGCCGGACGTGGAGGTCGTCGGCGACCCCGAGCGCCGGCTGCCCGGCATCGTCACCTTCTCCTGCCTCTACGTCGACGGCGAGGCGCTGCTGCACGAGCTGGACCGGGAGGGCTTCTCCGTCTCCTCCGGTTCCTCCTGCACGAGCAGCACGCTGACGCCGAGCCATGTGCTGGAGGCGATGGGCGTGCTGACCGAGGGCAACGTACGGGTGTCCCTGCCGATGGGGACGGCCGGGGAGGACGTGGAGCGCTTCCTCGCGGTGCTGCCGGACGCGGTGGCGGGGGTACGGGAGAAGCTGGGCGCACCGGCGGCACCGGCCGCCCGGCAGGGCCCCGGGGAAGTGCTCGTCGACTCCCTGGGCAAGCGGTGCCCGATCCCGGTCATCGAGCTGGCGAAGGTGTTCGGGCAGGTACCGGTCGGCGGGATCGTACGGGTCCTCTCCGACGACGAGGCCGCCCGCCTGGACATCCCGGCGTGGTGCGAGATGCGGGGGCAGGAGTACGTCGGAGAGGAACCCGCGGAGAGGGGTACGGCGTATCTGGTACGCCGGATCGGCTGAGCGCCCGAAGGGGTGAGTGGCCGGACGCCGGTCTCACCGGAGGTGGGCTCGCACTTCCTCCCCGGCCTCGTCCCCGTACGCCTTCACGAACCGCTCCATGAAGTGCCCGCGCTGCAGCCGGTACTCCTGCGTGCCGACCGTCTCGATGACGAGCGTCGCCAGCATGCAGCCCACCTGGGCGGCGCGCTCCAGCGAGACGCCCCAGGCCAGTCCCGACAGGAACCCCGCGCGGAAGGCGTCGCCGACGCCCGTGGGGTCGGCCTTGCGCTCCTCCTCGGGGCAGCCGACCTCGATGGGGTCCTCGCCGACCCGCTCGATACGCACGCCGCGCGAGCCGAGGGTGGTGACGCGGTGGCCGACCTTGGTGAGGATCTCGGCGTCGCCCCAGCCGGTCTTGGACTCGATGAGACCCTTCTCGTACTCGTTGGAGAACAGGTACGTCGCGCCGTCCAGCAGCACCCGGATCTCGTCGCCGTCCATCCGGGCGATCTGCTGGGAGAAGTCGGCGGCGAAGGGGATCGCGCGGGAGCGGCACTCCTCCGTGTGGCGGAGCATCGCCTCCGGGTCGTCGGCGCCGATGAGGACCAGGTCCAGGCCGCCCACGCGGTCGGCGACGGTCTTCAGCTCGATGAGGCGGGCTTCGCTCATCGCGCCGGTATAGAACGAGCCGATCTGGTTGTGGTCGGCGTCGGTGGTGCACACGAAGCGGGCGGTGTGCAGGGTCTCGGAGATCCGGACCGAGTCGGTGTCCACGCCGTGCCGGTCGAGCCAGGCCCGGTATTCGTCGAAGTCGAAGCCGGCGGCACCGACTAGGACCGGCTTGGTGCCGAGCTGGCCCATGCCGAAGGCGATGTTCGCGCCGACGCCGCCGCGGCGCACGTCCAGGTTGTCGACGAGGAAGGAGAGCGAAACCGTGTGCAGCTGGTCCGCGACGAACTGGTCGGCGAAACGACCGGGGAAGGTCATGAGGTGGTCGGTGGCGATGGAGCCGGTGACTGCGATGCGCACGACGGGGATCTCCTGCGGGAGGCTGGGTTGACAGTTCACGCTACCGGGTCGGCCGCTCACTCTGTAGTTGGCGAAACTACCCGATAGTAGATCTTTCTTCGCGACCCGGAGCAGGCCTACGGTGCGGTCATGACGAACCTCGAGTTCCGCCACAGCGCCCCCACCGGCCTCGGGAGTGACCCGGAGGGCGGCCTCGCGTCGCTGCGCGGCGACTGCGCCCGGATGGCTCCGCACTGGGCGGCCCCGGAGCACGCCGAGCCCCGGCCGGTGTCGCCGTCCCTGATCCACGGCGTGACCGTGCCGGCGCGGTCCGCGCGGCTGCTGGACGCGATGTCCGACTACGGCGACTGACACCCGGGGCGCGTTTGGCAGGGAACCGCACGCTCCCCTCGCGCGTCCCATCGCCGTCCCCCAGGCGGGGGAGGCGGGATACGACCAGCGAGGAGCGATGCGGTGAACACCGAGCGACCCGAGAACCGCGAGCACCCCGAGGGCTCGGAGCACACAGAGAGCGCAGGGGGCGCGGGGAGCCCGGAAGGCGTGGCGGGCTCCGGGAAGCCCGCGCCTGGGGCCGCCGCGGCGGACGGCGCCGACGCGGCCGAAGGCCATGAGGGCGTGCGGTCCGGCCGGCGGCGGTCGCGGCTCGTCGTCGTCTCGGTCGCCGCCGCCGTGCTGCTGGTCGGCGGCGGTGGCGCCTACCTCGCGGCGAGCGGCGACTCCGGCGGCCGTACGGGCGGACCGGGCACGGCCGGCTCCGGCGCCACTCCCCCGCCGCTCGCGCTGGACGGCCGGACCGGCACGGACGGCATCGCCCTGGGCGAGCCGAACCCGTACGGCGCCACGTACGTCGCCCACGGCGAGCTGCCGGCCGGCCCCGGCTCCGCGCCGGTGTACGAGCCGAAGGGCGAGGTCGGCAAGGACGCGGTGGCCCGGCTGGCCAAGGCGCTGGGCATCGACGGCACACCGGTGGCCGAGGGCCGGATCTGGCGGGTCGGCGGCAAGGACGGCTCCGGGCCGAGCCTGACGGTGAACCGGGACGCGCCGGGCAGCTGGACGTTCAGCCGGTACGCGCCGGGCACCGACGACTGCAAGAAGGGTGTCCTTTGCACCCACGACCCGATGGGCCCGACCGGCGCCCCGGTCAGCGTGCGGAAGGCGACCGAGGCGGCCGCGCCGGTGCTGAAGGCCGCGGGGCTGGACGACGCGAAGATCGACGCGAGCCAGGTCATGGGGAGCGCGCGGGTCGTGAACGCCGACCCGGTGGTAGGCGGGCTGCCGACGTACGGCTGGACGACCGGCCTGACCGTGGACGACAAGGGCGAGCTGGTCGGCGGGCACGGGCTGCTCGGGGCGCCGGTGAAGGGCGACACGTATCCCGTACTGAGCGCCGCGAAGACGCTGAAGCTGATGAACGCGGCGCCGCAGAGCGACCACCACATGGGGATCGGCGGCTGCGCCAGTCCGGTGCCGCTGAAGAACCGGCTGGAGCAGCCCTGCGGCGGGTCCACCGGGGTGCCGAAGCAGGGGGCGGACCCGGGACGGGACACGGTCACCGTGGAGAAGGCGGTGTTCGGGCTGGCCGCGCACTCTGTCGCCGGGCGGCAGACGCTGGTGCCGTCCTGGCTGTTCGAGGTGCGGGGGCCTGCCGACCAGGGCGCGTCGACGGTTTCGTACCCGGCGGTCGATCCCCGGTATCTGGCGTCGGCGGCCACGTCCTCGGCTCCGCCGGCTTCCGGGACGCCCGCCACCCGGACCGTGAAGGTCACCGGTTACACGGCCGAGGGCCGGGACCTGACCGTGAGCTTCTTCGGCGGGGTGTGTGCCGACTACACGGTGGCGGCGAAGGAGAGCGGCGGGCGGGTGACCGTGAGCGTCGCCGAGCACCCCTGGCCGGACAAGGTGTGTGTGCTGATCGCCAAGGAGTACGTGAAGACCGTGCGGTTGGCCGCGCCGCTGGACGGGCGGACGGTGGTCGGTGACGACGGCAGCCGTATTCCGCAGGGCGAACCGGGGGCGTTGCGGGCAGGGCGGTGACGGTTCGCGCCCTTCGGGGCGCACCGCGGCTCAGCCCTTTGAGATACGCCGACGGCGGCACTCCCATGCGGGGAGCGCCGCCGTCGGCAAACCGTCGGACCTGGGTCCCTCGGCTCAGCTGAAGGAGTCGCCGCAGGCGCAGGAACCGGTCGCGTTCGGGTTGTCGATCGTGAAGCCCTGCTTCTCGATCGTGTCCACGAAGTCGATGGTCGCGCCGCCCAGGTACGGAGCGCTCATGCGGTCCGTGACGACCTTGACCCCGCCGAAGTCCTTCTCCACGTCGCCGTCGAGCGAGCGCTCGTCGAAGAAGAGCTGGTAGCGCAGGCCGGAGCAGCCGCCGGGCTGGACGGCGACACGCAGCGCGAGGTCGTCGCGGCCTTCCTGGTCGAGCAGGGCCTTGACCTTGGCCGCGGCGGCGTCGGTCAGGATGATGCCGTCGGTGACGGTGGTGGTCTCGTCCGATACGGACATCTACATCTCTCCCGGGTTGTACGGAGACTGCTTGCCGACGAGTGCAACCGGCGCTTCCGCGGATTCATTCCGGGCCGGGCAGTCACGTTGTCGCGTTTTTGCTTCCGTCTTCATGCTCGCATACGGCCGGGAAGGCAGACAGCGGCCCGAAGAGGGAGTTGGCGGGATTCACGTCACATCGACGCTATGGCCATCGTCAAACTGACGTGAACCGGTTATGATAGATAGCGTCAGTTAGACGAAAAGTAGAAAGGGTGCGTGTCGTGACCACCGCCCAGACCCCGGAACTCGACGTGCAGCCGACTCCGCTCGCCCTGCTGCTGCTCGGCCGTGAGGCCGACCCGAAGAGCGAGCGGGGCGTCGAGTGCCCCGGTGACCTGCCCTCGCCGTCCGACCCGGACCTGGTCGCGCGCGCCCGCGCGGCCAAGGAGAAGCTCGGCGACAAGGTCTTCGTGCTCGGCCACCACTACCAGCGCGACGAGGTCATCCAGTTCGCCGACGTCACGGGCGACTCCTTCAAGCTGGCCCGGGACGCGGCCGCGCGCCCGGAGGCCGAGTACATCGTCTTCTGCGGTGTGCACTTCATGGCCGAGTCGGCGGACATCCTCACCTCCGACGACCAGAAGGTCGTCCTGCCCGACCTCGCCGCCGGCTGCTCCATGGCCGACATGGCGACGGCCGAGCAGGTCGCGGAGTGCTGGGACGTCCTGACGGAGGCCGGGATCGCCGAGCAGGTCGTGCCCGTCTCGTACATGAACTCCTCGGCCGACATCAAGGCGTTCACCGGCAAGCACGGCGGCACCATCTGCACCTCCTCCAATGCCAAGCGCGCCCTCGACTGGGCCTTCGAGCAGGGCGAGAAGGTGCTCTTCCTGCCCGACCAGCACCTCGGCCGCAACACCGCCGTCCGGGACATGGGCATGTCCCTGGACGACTGCGTGGTCTACAACCCGCACAAGCCCAACGGCGGGCTGACGGCTCAGGAGCTGCGCGACGCGAAGATGATCCTGTGGCGGGGCCACTGCTCCGTCCACGGCCGCTTCAGCCTCGACTCCGTCGACGACGTGCGCGAGCGCATCCCGGGTGTGAACGTCCTGGTCCACCCCGAGTGCAAGCACGAGGTCGTGGCCTCGGCGGACTACGTCGGCTCCACCGAGTACATCATCAAGACCCTGGAGGCGGCCCCGGCCGGTTCCAAGTGGGCCATCGGCACCGAGCTGAACCTGGTCCGCCGCCTGGCGAACCGTTTCGCCCCCGAGGGCAAGGAGATCGTCTTCCTCGACAAGACGGTCTGCTTTTGCTCGACCATGAACCGCATCGACCTGCCCCACCTGGTCTGGGCCCTGGAGTCCCTGGCCGAGGGCAACCTGGTCAACCGGATCGAGGTCGACAAGGAGACGGAGGCGTTCGCCAAGCTGGCGCTGGAGCGGATGCTGGCGCTTCCCTAGCGCGCACGAAAGGGCCGGGTCTCGTACGAGACCCGGCCCTTTGCCATACCGTCAGACTCCGGCCGGCTCCAGCACCTTCTCCGCCTTCGCCTCTCGCCTGGCCGCGCGCTTCTTCGCGCGCCGCTCCTTGCGCAGCTCCAGCATCGCGTAGAGGGTCGGGACCAGGAGCAGGGTCAGCAGGGTCGACGTGATCAGGCCGCCGATGACCACGACCGCGAGGGGCTGGGCGATGAAGCCGCCCTCGCCGGTGACTCCCAGGGCCATGGGAAGCAGCGCGAAGATCGTCGCCAGGGCCGTCATCAGGATCGGGCGGAGGCGGTGGCGGCCGCCCTCGACGACGGCTTCCACGACGCCGTAGCCCTGCCTGCGGTACTGGTTGATCAGGTCGATCAGCACGATCGCGTTGGTCACCACGATGCCGATCAGCATCAGCATGCCGATCATCGCCGGGACGCCCATGGGGGTGCCGGTGGCGACCAGCAGGCCGATCGCACCCGTCGCCGCGAAGGGGATCGACACCAGCAGGATCAGCGGCTGGGCCAGCGAGCGGAAGGTCGCCACCAGCAGCATGAAGACGATCGCGATCGCCGCCAGCATGGCCAGGCCCAGGTTCTTGAACGCGTCGTTCTGGTCCGAGGTCACGCCGCCGATCTCGGCCTTCGCGCCCGCCGGCAGCTTCAGGGCCTTGATCTTCGACTGGAGCTTGGTGCTGATCGCACCCGTGTTGTCACCGGTCGGCTTGGCCGTGACGGTCGCGGCGCGCCGGCCGTCGATCCGGGTCAGCGTCACCGGGCCGTCCACCAGCTTCACCGTGGCGATGTCGCCGAGCTTCACCGGGCCGAGGCGCAGGTTCTTCAGCTGGGCCAGCGTGGTCGCGGGCTTCGCCGACCTCACGACGACGTCGCGCTCGGTGTCGTCGAGGATCGCCTTGGCCGCCGTCGTACCGCGCACCGCCTGGGCGACCGCCGCACCGAGCTTCTGGTCGTCGAAACCGGCCGCCGCCGCCTTGGCGTTCGCCTTGACCGAGATCCGGGGCACGCTGGTGGACAGGTCGCTGGTGACGTCGGTGACGTCGTCCAGGCCGGCGACCGTGGAGCGGACCTGCTCGGCCGCCGTGCGCAGCGCCTCGGGGTCGGAGGCCTTGACCACCACGCTCAGGTTCTGGTTGCCGAAGCCGTCACCGGCCGACACGGTGGTCGTGCCGATGCCCTTGAGCTGCTTGAGGCCGTCCTCGATGTGCTTCTGCACCTTGTCGTACGACTTCGAGTCCTCCAGCATCACCTGGTACGACGCCTGGTTGGAGTCCGTGCCGCCGCCGAAAGCCGCCATGAAGCCGGAGGAGCCGACGGTGACCTGGTAGTCCTTGACGCCCTCGGTGGAGGCGAGCAGCTTCTCGACCCGCTTGGCCTGCGCGTCGGTGGCGGCCAGGCTCGTGCCGGGCTTCAGCTCCTGCTTGACCGTGATGACCTGCTGCTCGCCCTGGTCGAAGAAGTTCGTCTTCAGCAGGCCGCCCATGCCGAACGTGACGACCAGGACCACGATCGCGATCAGCACGCTGGTGAGGCGGCGGCGCGTGGCGAAGCGCAGCACGGGGACGTAGGCGCGCTGGAGACGGCTGTTCGCCTCCTTCTCCTCGGCCCCGCGGCGGGCCTCCACGGCGTCCTCGGGGGTGCCCTTCGGGGCGCGCAGGAACCAGTACGACAGGACGGGGACGACCGTCAGGGACACCAGCAGGGAGGCCAGCAGGGCCGCCGTCACCGTGATGCTGAACGAGCCGAACAGGGCGCCCACCATGCCGCCGACCAGACCGATCGGCAGGAACACGGCGACCGTGGTGAGGGTGGAGGAGGTGACCGCGCCGGCCACCTCGCGGACGGCGCCCAGGATGGCTTCCTTGCGCTCCTCGCCGTAGCCGAGGTGCCGCTTGATGTTCTCCAGGACCACGATCGAGTCGTCCACGACCCGGCCGATGGCGATGGTCAGCGCGCCGAGCGTGAGCATGTTCAGCGACAGACCGCGCGTCCACAGCACGATGAGGGCCAGCACCACCGACAGCGGGATGGAGACCGCGGTCACCAGCGTCGAGCGGATCGACGCCAGGAAGACCAGGATGACCAGGACCGCGAAGAGCAGGCCGAGCGCGCCCTCCGTGGTCAGGCCCTTGATGGACTTCGACACCGCCGGGCCCTGGTCGCTGACGACCGTGAGCTTCGCGCCGGAGCCGAGCTGCTCGCGCAGGTCGGGCAGCTTGTCCTTGACCGCGCCCGAGATGGTGACCGCGCTGCCGTCGTGGTCCATCGTCACGGTGACGGCGAGGCTGGGCCGGCCGTCGGTGCGGGTGATGGAGTCGGCCGGGGCCGGCTGCTCCTTGACCGCGGCCACGTCACCGAGGCGCACGGGCTTCCCGCCGCGCTCGCCGGTCACCATGAGGTCCTGGATCTGCCGCAGCGAGGTGAAGCCGCCGCCGACCTGGACGGTGCGGCTCACGCCGTCCTCGTCGAAGGAGCCGGCCGGGACGGTCGCGCCGCCCGCCTGGAGGGCCTGGCCGAGCGCGGCGGAGGTGAGGCCGGCCCGCGCGAGCCCGGCGTCGTCCGGGGTGACGGTGACCTGGAGGTCGCGGACGCCGGTGACCTGGACGCGGCCGACGCCGTCGATGTCCTTCAGCGTCGGTACGACGGTCTTGTCCAGCTGGTCCGCGAGCGCCTGCTGGTCCTTGTCGGAGGTGACGGCGAGGACCACGGTCGGCATGTCGTCGGTGGACCCGGAGACGACCTGCGGGTCGACGCCGTCCGGGAGCTGGTTGCGGGCCCGGTTCACGGCCTGCTGGACGTCGGAGACGATCTGCTTGGTGTCGTTGTCGTAGTCGAAGGACGCCATGATCACGGCGTTGCCCTCACTGGCGGTGGAGGTGACCCCGGTGACACCGTCGACGCCCTGGAGGTTGTTCTCGATCGGCTCGACGACCTGCTTCTCGACGACGTCGGGCGAGGCGCCCTGGTACGGCGCGACCACCGACACCATGGGCAGGTTGATGGTGGGCAGCAGCTGCTGCTTGATCTGGGGAATCGCGATCAGCCCGAAGACGAGCGCGACGAGCGACATCAGGGCGATCAGGGCCCGTTGCCGGAGGCTGAATCTCGACAGCCAGGACATGGATCAGGGTCTCTCTTCCGTGAGCGGCAGACCCTCTCACCCTGAGCCATGGCAGGGCGCGCTCTTGTAAGCCCTGGGTCGATTTCCTTACCCCGGTCCTACTCCGCCCGCAGTATGCCCGGGTGGAGATCAGTCCGTCCTCGGACGTACCAGCCCCGACTCGTACGCGATCACCACGAGCTGCGCCCGGTCGCGCGCGCCCAGCTTGGCCATGGCCCGGTTGACGTGCGTCTTCACCGTGAGCGGGCTGACCTGGAGGCGTTCGGCGATCTCGTCGTTGGAGTGGCCGCCGGCGACCTGGACCAGCACCTCGCGCTCCCGCCCGGTGAGCGCGCCGAGCCGCTCGGAGCGGGCGGGGTCACGGCCGTCGTCGCCGTCGCCCTGGGCGAGGAAACGGGCGATCAGCCCCTTGGTGGCGGCCGGGGACAGCAGGGCCTCACCGCCCGCCGCGACCCGGATGGCGTTCAGCAGCTCCTCCGGCTCGCTGCCCTTGCCGAGGAAGCCGGAGGCTCCCGCGCGCAGGGACTGGATGACGTAGTCGTCCACCTCGAAGGTGGTCAGGATGACCACGCGGACCTGCGCCAGGGAGGGATCGGCGCTGATCAGCCGGGTGGCGGCGAGCCCGTCCGTGCCCGGCATCCGGATGTCCATGAGGACGACGTCGGCGGCCTGCTCCTTGGCCAGCCGGACCGCCTCGGCCCCGTCGGAGGCCTCCCCCACCACCTCCATGTCGGGCTCGGAGTCGACCAGCACCCGGAACGCGCTGCGCAGCAGTGCCTGGTCGTCGGCGAGCAGGACACGGATCGTCATGCGGGCTCCCCCGGGGCCGTCGTACGGGTCTCGCTTCGGGTCTTGAGGGGCAGGATCGCATGGACGCGGAAGCCGCCGCCGTAGCGGGGCCCGGTGGTGAGGGTGCCGCCGACGGCGGTGACCCGCTCACGCATGCCGAGCAGTCCGTGCCCGCCGCCGTCCCCGGGCACACCGGCCGCGCCCGCGCCGTCGTCCAGCACGGTGACCTCGATGTTCGGTCCGACGCGTACGACGCTGACCTCGGCCTTGGCGTCGGCGCCGGCGTGTTTCTGGGCGTTCGTCAGCGCTTCCTGGATGATCCGGTACGCGGCGAGGTCGACGGCGGCGGGGAGTTCCGTGCCCTGGTCGGCGCGGGCCACCTCCACCGGGAGCCCCGCGTGGCGGAAGGTGTCGGCCAGCTCGTCCAGCCGGCTCAGGCCCGGAGCGGGCTCGGTCGGGGCCTCGGGGTCACCGGACTGACGGAGCAGTCCGACGGTGGCGCGCAGTTCCTCCAGCGCCGAGCGGCTGGCCTCGCGTACGTGCCCCAGGGCCTCCTTGGCCTGGTCGGGCCGCTTGTCCATGACGTGCGCGGCCACCCCGGCCTGCACGTTCACGAGGGCGATGTGATGGGCGACGACGTCGTGCAGATCGCGGGCGATGCGCAGCCGCTCCTCGGCGACCCGGCGGCGGGCCTCCTCCTCGCGGGTGCGTTCGGCTCTCTCCGCCCGCTCCCGGATGGCCTGGACGACCGCGCGCCGGCTGCGTACGGCGTCCCCGGCGGTCGCGCCGATGCCGGTCCAGGCGAGCACGCCGAGGTTCTCCTGCGCGTACCAGGGCAGCGGGCCGCCGAGTATGGCGGCGGCCGTCAGCACGGTCATGGTGAGCAGGCCGACGCGCAGGGTGGTGGTGCGGTCGGTGGTCGAGGCGACGGTGTACAGGGCGATCACGGCGGACATCGCGACGGGGGCGCGGGGGTCGCCGGTGACGCACTCGATCACGGACAGGGCGCCGGTGACGGCGAGGACCGTTCTGGGGGCGCGGCGACGGAAGACCAGCGTGGCCGCGGCGAGCAGCATCAGGAGGAGGCTGAGCGGGTCGGGGGTGCGCACGCCCCAGGTGACGCCGTTCGCTCCGCGGGGCACGACGAAGGAGCCGGCGACCATGCATGCCAGCACGCTGGCGGCGATGGACGCGTCCAGAGCGAGGGGGTGGGCCCTGAGGCCGCACCGGGCGCGTTCGAGAGTGCTCACCTAGGGAACAGTACGGGGACGCGCAAGGTGGCCCTACGCCGCGGCTGGTCGGGGATGGGTCTGCTCACCGGCGCCGACCAGGTACGGGGCGCAGCCACCGGGCGACGGGGGATCCGCTCACCCACGCCCACGAGGTGCGGGACGCTGCCGCGGGGCGACGGACGCTTCGCACACCCGGCCAGCAGGGATGCGGGGATGCTGAAGCCGGGCGACGGACGCTTCGCACACCCTCGCCGACAGGGTGCGGGCGCAACCGCCGAACGCTCACCCGCGCCAGCAGGATGCGGGGGTGCTGCCACCGGGCGACGGACGCTTCACCCACCCGCGCCGACAGCGTGCGGGGCGCAGCTGAACGACGGGGATCCGCTCACCCACGCCACCAGGATGCGGAGGCGCCACCGCCGGACACGAGGGCCGCTCACCCGCGCCGGCCGGATGCGGGGCGCTGCCGCCGAACGACCGGGGGCCGCTCACCCGCGCCGGCCGGGGTGACTCGGTGACTCCCCCCGGAAGGGGTACCCCCCGTGCCGCCCCCAGCGGCACGGCTGTCCGCAGGCTGCGCGGGGGGCGGTTGCCGCTGCCGGCTACGACGGCCACGCGCGCTCCCAAGGGGCGCAGGGAACTGCGCGAGCGGCCACGGTCGGCCCGGGGCCGCCGAACCGCAGACGCTCCCGCTCTCAGGGCGCCGGGACGTCAGCCCGGGATCAGCCCGTCGTCGCTGAGCATCTCCCGGACCTCCTCCAGCGTCGCGTCCGGCGAGGGAAGGATCAGCTCCGAGGGTTCCAGCGCGTCGTCCGGCAACGGCGTGCCGAGCCGGCGGACGGAGTCGAGGAGGGCGCCGAGGGTGCGGCGGAAGCCCGCCTCGTCGCCGGCCTCCATCACCCGCAGCAGCTCGTCGTCCAGCTTGTTCAGCTCGACGACGTGGGAGTCGTCCAGCTTGACCTGGCCCTCCCCCATGATCCGTACGATCACGTCGGCCTCCTCGGCTCGGGTCCCGGCGCCGGACTACTGCTTGTCGAAGCGCGGGGTGTCCTGCGGCTGCTGCTGGGACTGCCCCTGCCCGGTGCCGCCCTCGATGGCCTGCTGCGGGGAGCCTCCGGCCAGCTCGGCCTTCATGCGCTGCAGTTCCAGCTCTACATCCGTACCACCGGAGATCCGGTCCAGCTCGGCGGCGATGTCGTCCTTCGCCATACCGGTCGGGTCGTCCAGGGCGCCGGAGGCGAGCAGCTCGTCGATGGCGCCGGCCCGGGCCTGGAGCTGGGCGGTCTTGTCCTCGGCCCGCTGGATGGCCAGGCCGACGTCGCCCATCTCCTCGGAGATGCCGGAGAAGGCCTCGCCGATCCGGGTCTGGGCCTGGGCGGCGGTGTAGGTGGCCTTGATGGTCTCCTTCTTCGTGCGGAACGCGTCCACCTTGGCCTGCAGGCGCTGGGCCGCGAGGGTGAGCTTCTCCTCCTCGCCCTGGAGGGTCGCGTGCTGCGTTTCGAGGTCCGTCACCTGCTGCTGGAGGGCGGCACGGCGGGACAGCGCCTCGCGGGCCAGGTCCTCGCGGCCGAGCGCGAGCGCCTTGCGGCCCTGGTCCTCCAGCTTGGAGGACTGCTGCTGCAACTGGTTGAGCTGGAGTTCCAGGCGCTTGCGGCTGGTCGCCACGTCGGCGACGCCGCGGCGGACCTTCTGCAGCAGCTCCAGCTGCTTCTGGTACGAGTAATCGAGGGTCTCGCGCGGGTCCTCGGCCCGGTCAAGGGCCTTGTTCGCCTTCGCGCGGAAGATCATCCCCATACGCTTCATGACACCGCTCATGGGCTTCGCGCGCCCCCTTCTGACGGACTCCAGCTCACAGATCCTGCGACAGGACCCACAGTACGGGCCCTGCCTCCATTACCGCACTGTTCGGGGACGGATGCGCTCATCCCCGAGGACGACTGCGGACGCTATCGCTCCGGCGTGAGGAGTAGGTGATCCCCCACCGGCCCTCACCGGAACGTCCCCTCTGTCCCCCTACAGACGTCCGGCGTTGCGGGATCGTTCCCCGCCGGGCTGGGGTCCATGCCGGGGAAGCCCTTACCCTTGGGTTTTGTGTTCCGTAGCCGTGCCAAGGACGAGAAGGCCCCCGCCGACAAGGCGCAGGTGACCCTCTCCAAGCAGCCCCGTGACCCGCAGGCCCCGAAGGGCAGGCCCACGCCCAAGCGCAGTGAGGCCCAGTCCCAGCGGCGCAGCGTGGCCCATACGCCGACCAACCGCAAGGAGGCCGCCAAGCGCCAGCGCGAGGAGCGGCGCCAGGCCCTGGAGCGGCAGCGCCAGGCGCTCGCCACGGGTGACGAGCGCTATCTGCCCGCCCGGGACAAGGGCCCGGTCCGCAAGTTCGCCCGCAACTGGGTGGACTCGCGGTTCAACGTGGCGGAGTTCTTCCTGCCGCTCGCCGTGGTGATCCTGGTGCTGAGCGTGGTGCGGGTGCCGGCGATCCAGTCGATCGCGCTGCTGCTGTGGCTGGTGGTGATCGTGCTGATCGTGCTCGACGCGGCGTTCAGCGGCTTCCGGCTGAAGAAGCGGCTGGCGGAGCGCTTCCCGGACGAGAACACGCGTGGCGCGGTCGCCTACGCCCTGATGCGCTCCCTCCAGATGCGCCGGCTCCGGCTGCCGAAGCCGCAGGTCAAGCGCGGAGAGCGACCCTGAGCGCAGAGGCCTTCACCGGGGGTGCGGCCGAGGCCTGGCTGAACAAGCTGGGCAGGCTGCGTGACGTCGTACGCCAGGAGCTGGTGGCGCGGCAGCTGGACGAGCAGATAGCCGGCCGGTTCCCAGTCGGGCAGCGGCTGCGGGTGCTCGACGTCGGGATGGGCCAGGGCACGCAGGCGCTGCGGCTGGCCCGGCTCGGCCATCAGGTGACCGGGGTCGAGCAGGACGCGACGATGATCGCCGCCGCGCGGGAGGCGCTGGCCGCGCAGCCGGAGGGCATCCGTGAGCGGGTGCGGCTGGTGCAGGGCGACGGGCGGGACACCGGTGTGCACTTCCTGCCCGGCAGCTTCGACGTGGTGCTGTGCCACGGGGTGCTGATGTACGTCGAGGAGCCGGACCCGCTGGTGGCGGGCCTGGCGAGGATGCTCGCCCCCGGCGGTCTCCTCTCCCTGCTCGTCCGCAACGGCGACGCGCTCGCCATGCGGCCGGGCCTGTCCGGCGACTGGGCGGGCGCCCTGGCCGCGTTCGACACCACCGCCTATCACAACCGCCTCGGCCTGGACGTACGGGCCGACCGGCTGGCCTCCCTGACCGCCACGCTCGCCGGGATCGCGGCCCCGCTGCACGCCTGGTACGGCGTCCGCGTGTTCACGGACACCGCGGCGGACGACGCGGAGATCCCGCAGGACCTCCAGACGCTGCTCGCCGTCGAGGAGCGGGCCGGGCGCACGGACCCCTACCGTGGGGTGGCGGCGCTGCTGCACCTGTGCGGTGTACGGGGCTGAGTCCGTTCGGGCCAACAACGCGGGCCGGGCGATCGGCGTGCGGTGAGACTCGGGGCATGAACGCTTCCCCGAGCCGTGCCCCGTGGCGGGCCGCCGCCGCTGCCGTGCTGCTGTGCTGCGCGGCGGTGAGCTGTACGTCCGACGGTCCCGAGGCCCGGCAGGACACCGCGCCGACCGGGCGGGCGGCCATGCCGATGGCCCCGCGGGATCTGCAGAGCCAGTACCAGAAGGTCATCAAGCAGGCCCTGCCGTCGGTCGTGCAGATCCAGGCGAGCCAGGAACTGGGCTCCGGGGTGGTGTACGACGGCAAGGGACACATCGTCACCAACGCGCACGTGGTCGGGTCGGAGAAGACCTTCAAGGTGACCACGGCCAACAGCGAGCAGCCGCTCACCGCGAGCCTGGTGTACTCCTACCCCGAGCAGGACCTGGCCGTGATCAAGCTGGACAAGGTGCCGGACGGGCTGAGGGCGGCGGAGTTCGGCGATTCCGAGAAGGTGGAGGTCGGCCAGATCGTGCTGGCCATGGGCTCGCCGCTCGGGCTGTCGTCCAGCGTGACCCAGGGCATCGTCTCGGCGACCGGGCGGACGGTCAGCGAGGCGCCCGGCGGGGCCACGGGCGCGACGATCGCGAACATGGTGCAGACCTCGGCCGCCATCAACCCGGGCAACAGCGGTGGCGCGCTGGTCAATCTCGCCGGTCAGGTCATCGGCATTCCGACACTCGCCGCCACCGACCCCAGCCTCGGGAGCAGCGCGGCGCCCGGCATCGGGTTCGCCATCCCGGCGTCGATGGTCAAGACCATCGCCGGACAGATCGTCGAGCAGGGCAAGGTGGTCAACTCGGGCCGGGCCGCGCTCGGCATCACCGCGCGGACGGTCGTGGACGAGCGCTACCAGCCGGCCGGAGTGGCGGTGGTCACCGTCAAAGCCGGCGGCGCGGCCGACCAGGCGGGCATGCGCCCGGGCGACATCATCACCAAGGTGGGTGGCCAGTCAATCTCCACCATCACCTCCCTCTCCGTGGCGCTGGCGGCGGACAGACCGGGCCAGAAGACCTCGGTGACCTACCAGCGGGACGGCGCCGAGAAGACGGTGGAGGTGACGCTGGGCGAGCAGTGAGAGGGATACGGCCCCTGCGCCTGCCGGGGCCGCACCCCTCGGGGCCGGTTACGCCGCGTCGGCGTGCAGGCTCATCGGCCCGTAGATCTCGGTGTTCTCCTCGAACAGCCGCACCTGGTCGGCGCCGCCCTCCAGGAGCGCCTTCCAGTGCTCGCCGATCCAGGACTCGGCATCCCCCTGCGTGGTGAACTCCTCGGGCTGCACCGCGGGCTGGACCTCCGTCCCGTCGGCCTTCTCGAATCGCCACGTCCATGCCGTCATCTAGGCCTCCTTCGATCCAACACCTGCTGGCAGGGTATGCGCTCAGCGGGTCCGGCCGTTAGAGGCTGTGGATCATCCGCGGGTCCGGCGGATGCCGGTCGCGCCCGCCGGCGAAGCCGCGCAGCCGGACCCCTTTCGGGGCGCCGAAGTGAGCAGTGCCTGTAGGGGCGGGTGAGAATCGGTCCCGTGGACATCACTCTGCTCGGTACCGGTGCCCCTGCTGGGCTGCCCCGCCCCGACTGCCCCTGCTCCGCGTGCGCGAGGGCGCTCGGGCCCGACGCGCGGGCGGCCACCGCGGTGTTGGTGGACGGGGCGCTGCTGCTCGACCTGACGCCGGGCGCGGCGTTCGCGGCGGCGCGGGCCGGGCATTCGCTCGCCGGGGTGGCACAGGTACTGCTGTCGCATCCGCACGGCGGCCCGGCGGTGGAGGTGCCGGCCGGGCTGCCGCAGCCCGGGCGGGTGCCGGACGGCCGGGAGTTGGCGCTGCTGACGGGGCATCGGGTGCGGGCCGTGGCGATGGACGCGGGCGGCACCGGGTACGCGGTGACCGGGCCGGACGGGCAGCGGCTGCTGTATCTGCCGCCGGGCGGGGCGCCGGCGGGCCTGGAGGAGGCGACGGCGGAGTCGTACGACATGGTCCTCGCGGACGTGGTGGGCCGCCCGGACGCGCTGGCGCGACTGCGGGCGGTCGGCTCGGTCGGCCCGACGACGGATGTGCTGGCGGTCCACCTCGACCACGACGTGCCGCCCGGCGCGGAGTCGCGGCGCCGGCTGGCGGCGGCCGGGGCGCGGGCGGTGCCGGACGGTACGACGCTGGCGGTCGGCGCGTACGAGGACGTGCCGGACGTGCCGCGCCGGACGCTGGTGCTGGGCGGGGCGCGCTCGGGCAAGTCGGTGGAGGCCGAGCGCCGACTGGAGTCCTTCCCGGACGTGCTGTACGTGGCGACCAGTGGGTCGCGGGGCGGGGACACCGAGTGGGCGGAGCGGGTGGCCCTGCACCGGGAGCGGCGTCCGGGCTCGTGGCGTACGACGGAGACGACGGACCTGGTGCCGCTGCTGGGCGAGGACGGGCCGCCGCTGCTGATCGACTGTCTGTCGCTGTGGCTGACGGATGCCATGGACTCCGTGGGGGCGTGGGACGACGCGGAGTGGGCGGGCGGGGGTGAGAAGTCCCTGCGGGAGCGGGTGCGGGAGTTGACGGAGGCGGTGCGCCGCACGCGGCGGACCGTGGTCGCGGTGTCCAACGAGGTGGGCTCGGGGATCGTGCCGGCGACCGCGTCCGGCCGCCGGTACCGGGACGAACTCGGGCGGTTGAACGCGGCGTTCGGTGCGGAGTGCGAGCAGGTGCTGTTGGTGGTGGCCGGGCAGCCGTTGGTGCTGCGGGGCTGAGCCCGCGGCTACGCGGGCTGTTCCGCCTTGCGGGCCAGGATCCGGTACGCGTTCGAGAAGCGGGTTCGGCGCAGCAGAGGGGCCAGCGCGTGGTCCAGGGCAGAAGCGGTGGCGATGAGGGGGGCCGCCGCTTTGCGGAGGGGCGCGGGGGTGTGGGCCAGGGCGATGGTGAGCGCCGCCGAGAGGTCGTAGGGGGTGTGCGGGGCGCGGCGGTCCGTCGTGAGGATCTCGCAGCCCCGGGTCTTCAGTTCCGCGCACAGGTTGGCCATCGGCAGCAGATGCAGATGGCGGGGCTGGCCGTGGGGAAGCCACCATCTGCCGAGGAGGGCCGCGAACGCGCAGCGCGGATCGGCCAGTTCGATGAGCAGGTGGCCGCCGGGCCGCAGGACGGCCAGGGCCGCGCGGAGTTCGGCACGCGGGTTGGGCGCCTGCTCCAGGTGGTGGAACATGCTGACGACGTCGTAGCGGGAGCGCAGCCGGGCCAGGACCCAGGGATCCGTGAGGTCGCCGACGTGGGCCTCCTCGACGCGTTCCTCCCTGAGGGCCTGTTCGACGCGGGGGGTCGGGTCCAGGCCGTCGAAGGACGTGTAGGGGAAGAGCTCCTTCGCCGTCTCCGGGAAGCGGGCGTGGCCGGTGCCCACGTCCAGCCAGCTCTCCGGTTCGGCGGCCCGCGGCAGGACCGTGCGGGCCGCGGCCAGGTGCCGGCGACGCACCGCCCGCACGGTGAGGCTCCGCTCGGCGAAGTCCTCCAGCCGGCCCGCGAAGAAGTCCAGTTGGTGGAAGGCGAGTCCCTCCGCCGTGAGCCGCGGGTTCTGGAAGGCGTGCCGGCACTCGCGGCACTCGTCCACGGCGAACAGGCCGGGATCGCGCGGCCTCGGGGCGGCGGCCCGCGCCCGCGTGCGCAGGTTCCCGGAGCCGCACCAGGGGCAGTTCTCGCGGCGCGGTTCCTGGAACAGGTCGGCGACCCGGGGTGTGGTGGGGGGCGAGGTCGGCATGGGCGGCTCCCTGAGCGACATTCCGCTGCAAACCGGAACGTATGGGATTCCGATCTTGGGTGCAATGACGTCGTGGGGATGTGGTGGCCATGTGGCGCGGAAGCGTTCGTTCTCGGGCGGTACTGTTCGGCGAATGAGCAGGCTTAATCTGGACGACTTCACCGATCTGATCGAGCGCCCGGACGGGGGCGTGCGCCGTGACGCCGAGGCCCGGCGGGAGCGCCAGATCGTGCCGCCCGGGGCGCTGGGCCGCCTCGACGAGCTGGGCGAGTGGCTGGCCGCCGCGCAGAGCGCCGTACCGGTAAGGACCGTGGAGCGGCCGAAGGTGATCCTCTTCGCCGGTGACCACGGCATCGCCGAACTGGGTGTCTCGGCGCGTCCCGCCGGCGGTGCGCAGGAGCTGGTACGGGCCGTGCTGGAGGGCGCGAGCCCGGTGTCCGTGCTCGCGCGCCGGCAGGAGGTGCCCGTTCGGATCGTGGACATGGCCCTGGACTGCGCGCCGGACGCCTTCCCGGAGGACGTCGTACGGCACCGGGTGCGGCGCGGCAGCGGCCGTATCGACATCGAGGACGCGCTCACCCTGGAGGAGGCCGAGGCGGCGCTGCGCGCGGGTGTCGCCGTCGCCGACGAGGAGGCCGACTCGGGTACGGACCTGGTGGTCCTCGGCGACATCAGCGTCGGCGGCACCACGGCCGCGGCGGTGCTGATCGCCGCGCTGTGCGGGACCGACGCGTCGGTGGTGACCGGGCGGGGCGGGCTCGCGATCGACGACCTGGCGTGGATGCGCAAGTGCGCGGCGATCCGGGACGCGCTCCGGCGGGCGCGGCCGGTGCTCGGGGACCAGTTGCAGTTGCTGGCGACCGTGGGCGGGGCCGACCTGGCGGCGATGACCGGGTTCCTGCTGCAGTGCGCGGTGCGGAAGCTGCCGGTGATCCTCGACGGGGTGGTGGCCGCCGCGTGTGCGCTGGTCGCGCAGCGGGTCGCCTTCCGGGCGCCGGACTGGTGGCTGGCCGGGCACGACAGCGGGGAGCCGGGGCAGGCGAAGGCGCTGGACCGGATGGCCCTGGAGCCGCTGCTGCAGCAGGGGGTGAAGGTCGGCGAGGGGGCGGGTGCGCTGCTGGCGCTGCCCCTGGTCCGGGCCGCCGCCGCGCTTGCCGCGGAGCTTCCCGAGCAGGAGCCGCGGGAGGAGAAGGAAGAGGAGCAGGAGTAGTCCGCCGAGCGGGCGTAAGAGACGCCGGGCGGAAACGCCTGCGCACAGCACACGCACGGCTCGATGTGCGTTTCGCCAGGGCAGCACCCATATGATCCTGCCCCATGGGAGATGCCCGAAATGCCGTGCCGCAGCAAGCCGAACCGGGGCGTCCGGTCGAAAAGAGGCGGCGGTCCACCGGAACCTCCCGGCGGGCCGCCGCCTTCGCCGTCTGGTATCTGCGGACGGTCGCCTTCATCAACTTCCTCAGCGCGGTCTGGGTCTCGCTCGGCCAGGACGTGCGCCGGCACAACCAGGACGACTTCTTCACCCCGTACCTGCTGACGGCCGGCTTCGCCTCGGGCGTGTTCACCGCGTTCCTGGCGATCACCATGCGGCGCAGAAAGCGCGCCGCATGGATCCTCAACCTGGTGATCAGCGGGGCCTTCCTCGCGCTGTTCGCGTTCGCCATGGCGTTCCCGGAGATCCGGCGGTACGCGCAGAACTGGATCTCGCTCGCGCTCACGGCCGTGTTCGTCGGCGCGCTGCTCGTGGGCCGCCGGGAGTTCTACGCCAAGGGCGACCGGTCCAACCCGCGGCTCGCGGCGACGGTCGCCGTCGGCGGCGGGCTGGCCGCGAGCCTGCTGGCCGGGCTGCTGGTGACGGTCACCAACCAGGCGCCGGAGACGGCCCGTTCGACCTTCCTGGAGCGCTGGCACTACGGCGCCCTGCGCCTGGTGTCGGTGGCCGCCGACGAGAACCGCTTCCCCGGCATCGCCCCGCCGAACTGGGCCAACGTCGCCGTCAACGTGCTCAGTACGGCCCTCGTCCTCGCCGTGTTCTACGCCGCGTTCCGCTCCCGGCGCGCCGTGGACCCGCTCACCGAGGACGACGAGAAGCAGCTGCGGGCCCTGCTGGAACGGCACGGCGAGCGGGACTCGCTGGGCTACTTCGCGCTGCGCCGGGAAAAGAGCGTGGTGTGGTCGCCCACGGGAAAGGCGGCCGTCGCCTACCGGGTGGTCGGCGGCGTGAGCCTGGCCTCCGGGGATCCGCTCGGGGATCCGGAGGCCTGGCCCGGCGCGATCGTGCCGTGGCTGGCCGAGGCGCGGGCGCACGGGTGGATCCCGGCGGTGATGGGGGCGAGCGAGGAGGCGGGGACGATCTACGCCCGGCACGGGCTCGACGCCCTGGAACTCGGCGACGAGGCGATCGTGGAGGTCGCCGACTTCACGCTGGAGGGCCGGGCGATGCGCACGGTCCGGCAGGCGTACAACCGGGTGAAGCGGGCCGGGTACGAGGTGCGGATCCGGCGGCACGAGGGCATCCCGGCGGACGCGATGGCGTATCTCGTCGAGCGTGCGGACGACTGGCGGGACGGGGCGACCGAGCGCGGGTTCAGCATGGCGCTCGGCCGGCTCGGGGACCCCGAGGACGGGCAGTGCGTGATGCTGGAGTGCACCGACGCCGAGGGGAGGCTGCGGGCGCTGCTGTCCTTCGTGCCGTGGGGGCCGCACGGGCTGTCGCTGGACCTCATGCGCCGGGACCGGGACTCCGACAACGGGCTGATGGAGTTCATGGTCATCGAACTGCTGCGCCGGGCCGACGAGATCGGGATCACGCAGGTCTCACTGAACTTCGCGATGTTCAGGTCGGTCTTCGAACGTGGCGCGCGCCTCGGTGCCGGTCCGGTGCTGAGGCTGTGGCGGTCGCTGCTCAGCTTCTTCTCCCGCTGGTGGCAGATCGAGTCGCTGTACCGCGCCAACGCCAAGTACCGGCCCATCTGGGAGCCGCGGTTCCTGCTCTTCGAGAAGAGCGCGGACCTGCTGCGCATCGGCCTCGCCTCGGCCCGCGCGGAGGGCTTCCTGGAGGCGCCGGGACTGCCGAAGTGGCTGCACCGCAGGCACCTGGACACGCACCGATGAGGACTGTCCGATGAGAGCGCTCGCCCGCTGGGCCCGTGAGGAGTGGGGGCTGCTGTACGTCACCGTACGCACGGCCCTGCCGAAGCGGCGCCTGCGGGCGGCGCCGATGACGCTCGGCGCGGTGGGTCTGACGGCCCTGCTGCAGTACGTGCAGAACCGGCCGTGGGGCTATCAGTTCGTGCAGGACGTGGGCGCCGTACGGGCCGAGGACCCGCTGTGGCTGGCCCTGCTGCGCACGCCCCTGTCGCTGTTCGTGCCGGCGCTGGACCTGCCGGTGTGGGGCGCGCTCGCGCAGATCCTGCTGGTGTTCGGGATCGCCGAGATCTGCATCGGCTGGTGGCGGACCCTGGTCATCGCGTACGCCGCCACGCTCGCCGGGACCCTCTACGCGCGCATCGGCATCTCCCTCGGCGCGCACGCCCCGTTCGGGCTGCCGTGGACGGACGCCCAGGTGGTGGACACCGGTCCGTCGGCGGCCGTGGTGGGGCTCGCCGTGTTCGTGAGCTGGCGCTACGGCGCGTACGTCACCTCGAGCGCGGTGACCTTGTCGATGGTCGCCGAGGTGCTGCTCAAGGAGAACCTGGCGGGCAAGGAACACCTGGCCGCGCTGATGGCCGTGGGGCTGATCTGTCTCGCGGTGGCGGTGCGGCACCGGTACGGCCACGGGCTGCGGCTGCGGCTGCGGCACCCGTACGGACCCATGCTGCGGCCCGCTCAGCGGCCGTCGGGCAGCCGGGCCGAGCGCGGGTCGGGCTTACCACCGATCCAGTCCTGAACCGCACGACTCCGCCGGGCCCAACGACGATCGTGCCGATAGATGCGCAACACAGCCTCGGCACGGGGCACGAGGCCGACGGCCGAAGAAGCGACGCGCTGCGGACCCCTGCTGCGGCCCGCTCAGCGGCCGTCGGGCAGCCGGGCCGAGCGCGGGTCGGGCTTACCACCGATCCAGTCCTGAACCGCACGACTCCGCCGGGCCC
>NZ_JBITGJ010000023.1:0-29604 GCF_044456925.1 Streptomyces sp. NPDC050743 | reverse complement strand
CCCAACGACGATCGTGCCGATAGATGCGCAGCGCGGCCTTGGCGCGGGCGCGGGGCCGGCGGCCGTAGAAGCGCCGGGCCCACGGCGAGCCGGGACGGGCCAGCCGGACGGCGCCGACCAGCGCGACCAGCGGCACGATCGCCCCGAAGACCGCGACGCGCGCCTTGCCCTTGCTCAGCGCGACGAGGGCGAAGAGGAAGTTGACGGCGATGGTGCCGAGGGCGCCGCCGCGGCCCTGAAGTTCCTGCGCGGACAGGTCGTTGACGCCGAACGGGGCGAATCCGGCGAGCAGCAGCCCGACGAGCGCGGCGGTCAGCACGACGACCTCGACGCTTTTGCGGCCCTCCTCGGTCCAGTAGACGTCGTCCAGGTGCAGGATCAGCGCGAACTCGTCCAGGACCAGCCCGACCCCCATCCCGAACAGCACGGCGGCGATGGCGCCGCCGGCGCCGTGCCGGTCGCTGGCGACCGCGCCGAACCCGCCGACGACGGTGAGGACGACCCCGGGGACGACGTGGTGGATGTGCAGCCCGCCCGCCTTCACGTTCCCGAACGGGCCCTTGCCGGCCCGGATCAGCCGGGTGATCACCCGGGTCACGACGAACGTGAACAGGAAGGCGGCGAGGGCGAGCAGCAGCGGGAGCTTGCCCGGTTCGACGATGTTCCGCACCCACCAGTGCCCCATATGCGCACCTTATCCCCGGGCATGGAAAGCGGCTCCGCGACCGCCGGGTAACCTGCGCCGGTGCCCAAGTCCTCACCGCTCCACGGCCTCCGCTTCGCCTTCGGCACCCTCACCGTGCTGCCCGTCCCGGTGCACCGCTGGGACCGCGAGGCCGCACGCGGCGGGATGCTGAACGCCCCGGTCGCCGGACTGGCCGTGGGCGCCTGCGCGGCCGGACTCGGGCTGCTGCTGCTCCTCCTCGGCGCCGGCCCGCTGCTCGCCGCCGTCGCCTCCGTCGCCGTACCCGCCGCCCTGACCCGCGGACTGCACCTCGACGGTCTCGCCGACACCGCCGACGGGCTGGGCAGCGGCAAGCCCGCGGAGGACGCGCTGCGGATCATGAAGCAGTCGGACATCGGCCCGTTCGGCGTCCTCACCCTGGTGCTGGTGCTCCTGGCCCAAGTCGCCGTCCTGGCCCAGCTGTACGGCGACTCATGGTTCCGGGGTGCCCTGGCGGCCGTCGTCTCGGCGGTCACGGCCCGGCTCGCCCTCACCCTGGCCGCGCGGGCGGGAGTCCCGGCCGCCCGGCCCGAGGGCTTGGGGGCGGCGGTGGCCGGGGTCGTACCGGTGCCGGGCGCGCTGGCCGTCACGGCGGCCTTCACGATCGGTTCGGCGGCCTGGGGGACGGCCCTCGGCCCGTACGCCGCCGTACGCACGGCGGCGGCGGTCCTGCTGTCCCTGGCCGTGGCCGAACTCCTGCTGCGCCGCTGCGTGAGCCGGTTCGGCGGGGTGACGGGGGACGTCTTCGGCGCGCTGGCGGAGACGGCCGCGACAACGTCGTTGATCGTGTTGTCCCTGGGCGGCTGAGGCACCCGCTAAGCTCTCCGCCCGTACACGGACAAGAGAGTTGCACATCGGGGGAATTCCGTGCTGAAGCTGCGCCGTGCCCTGGCCTGGTTCATGGACTTCGCACTCATCGCGTCGGCGGCCACCCTGCTCGCGATACTCACCTTCCATCGCGTCACCGCCCTCGTGACCGACGTGCCCGAGCTGGCGACACGGGGCGGCCTGGACCTCGTGACCTCGCGCGGTGACGTCATCGGCGCCTCCGAACACCTCGGCCTGTCCGTGTGGGGCACGGTGGTCCTGGACGTGGAGGAGGCCTTCGGCGCACTCGTCGTCGTCACGTTCCTCTACCAGTGGGCCTGCCTCACCTGGCCCGGCCGCACCCTCGGCAAGGGCGTGCTCGGCCTGCGTGTCACTCCGCGGCTGTCCCGGCACGCCCTGCGCCGCGCCGCCGTCACCACCGCCGCCGACGTCGCGGTGTACGCGCTGGCCTGTGTGCTGCTGATCGAGGGGAGGTTCGGGCTGTCGCTGCTGGTGTGGGCCGTCGCGGTGGTGCTGTTCCTGGTCAACGCGCTGACGGTGGTCTTCCCCGGCCGCCGCTCCCTCGCCGACCGGCTGGCCGGCACCTCCGTCGTGGGCGCCTTTCAGCGGGCGGAGCCCAGCCCGATGGGCAGCGTGCCCGGGGTCCCTCGTGCGGGATGAGTCCGGCGGAAGACCCTCGGCGGTGGCCGAAGTGACCATGACGCCACACACAGGTGAACGCCCGCAGGAATGAGCGATCGCGCGCACGCGCGTAGTCTCGTCCCGGGTGTTCGCCGACAGGGTGAAGGCCCCGGTTGCCACCCGCGCCCAGGCATGGACCTAGGGTCGGCTCTCGGGCCCGGTCGACCTACCCCACTGCGGCGGTCGTCCCACAAGGACGACCGAGGATCGCAACGGCCACAGCAACTTCACATCGGAAGCGAGATTTCACCACCGTGACTGCTCTGACTCTCAGCACCGCCGCGGCGCCCGGCCTGCGGGCCGACGCGATCGTGATCGGTGTCGCCAAGGGCACTGGATCCAGGTCTGGGGACCTCGTCGTAGCGCCGGGCGCCGAGGCCGTGGACGAGGCGTACGACGGCAAGCTGGCCGGCGTCCTGGAAACCCTCGGCGCCTCGGGTGCCGAGGGCGAGCTGACGAAGCTGCCCGCTCCGGCGGGCTTCAAGGCACCGCTCGTGGTGGCGGTCGGCCTGGGCGCGGAGCCGGACGCCAAGACCGAGGACGAGGACGGCGAGGGCGGCGAGGGCTACGACGCCGAGGCGCTGCGCAAGGCCGCCGGCGTGGCCGCCCGCGCGCTCGCCGGCTCCAAGAAGGCCGCGTTCGCCCTGCCGGTCGACAGCCCGGGCGCCGTCGGTGCGATCGCCGAGGGCATCCTGCTCGGCGCGTACTCCTTCGACGTCTACAAGGAGAACGGCAAGGACGCCAAGGCCAAGAACGGCAAGGCGCCGCTGGCCGAGGCCGCGCTGCTCGGCGGCAAGCCGCGCGACGCCGCCCACAAGGGGGCCGTCGCCCGCGCCGTCGCGGTCACCGAGGAGCTGAACCGCGCCCGCGACCTGATCAACACCCCGCCGAACGACCTGACTCCCGCCATCTTCGCCGGCATCGCGCAGACCGCGGCCAAGGAGCACGGCATCAAGGTGCAGGTGCTCGACGACAAAGCCCTGACCAAGGGCGGCTACGGCGGCATCCTCGGCGTCGGCGCCGGCTCCGCGGCCACGCCGCGTCTGGTGAAGCTGTCGTACACGCACCCGAAGGCGGACAAGCACCTGGCCTTCGTCGGCAAGGGCATCACCTACGACTCGGGCGGCATCTCGCTCAAGCCGGCCGGGCACAACGAGACGATGAAGTGCGACATGAGCGGTGCCGCCGCCGTGTTCGCCGCCGTCGTCGCCGCCGCGCGTCTCGGCCTGGAGGTCAACCTCACCGGCTGGCTGGCGCTGGCGGAGAACATGCCGTCCGGCTCCGCGGTGCGCCCGGGTGACGTGCTGCGCATGTACAGCGGCAAGACGGTGGAGGTCCTCAACACCGACGCCGAGGGCCGGCTGGTGCTCGCGGACGCGCTGTGGGCGGCCTCGCAGGAGAGCCCGGACGCGATCGTGGACGTCGCGACCCTCACCGGCGCCATGATGCTCGCCCTCGGCAGCCGGACGTTCGGTGTCATGGCCAACGACGACGCGTTCCGCTCCGCGGTGCACGAGGCGGCGGAGGAGGTCGGCGAGCCGGCCTGGCCGATGCCGCTGCCGGAGCACCTGCGCAAGGGCATGGAGTCCCAGGTCGCCGACATCGCGAACATGGGCGAGCGGATGGGCGGCGGGCTGGTCGCCGGTCTGTTCCTGCGCGAGTTCGTGGGCGAGGGGATCACGTGGGCGCACCTCGACATCGCCGGCCCGGCCTTCAACGAGGGCGGTCCCTTCGGTTACACGCCGAAGGGTGGTACGGGGTCGGCTGTGCGGACGCTGGTGCGGCTGGCGGAACTCACGGCCGCGGGTGACCTGGGGTAACGGTCGCCCATCAGCTCGGGTCGCACGTCGTACGGCGGCTTTCGGGGCGCGGGGGGCTGGTCGCACAGCTTCCCGCGCCCCTTTCCGTGGGCCGCTTCCCCCTTCGTTTCAAGTGGACGTGGGACGTCTCACACACTGGCCCGGCGTCTCGATCTCCTCCGACAGGTGTAAAGATGGAGCCCGGCAGGACAGGGCCCCCACCGAAGGGCCGAAGCATCAAGCGGCCGGACACCAGCCGCCTGCCGGTCACAGGAGACCGGCGTACGGCGCACATGCATGGAGGACGTGACGTGGCGAACGACGCCAGCACCGTTTTCGACCTAGTGATCCTCGGCGGTGGTAGCGGTGGTTACGCCGCGGCCCTGCGCGGGGCGCAGCTGGGCCTGGACGTCGCCCTGATCGAGAAGGACAAGGTCGGCGGCACCTGCCTGCACCGGGGT
The DNA here is from genome assembly GCF_044456925.1 of Streptomyces sp. NPDC050743. NCBI lineage: Bacteria > Bacillati > Actinomycetota > Actinomycetes > Kitasatosporales > Streptomycetaceae > Streptomyces > Streptomyces sp. NPDC050743. The sequence goes on along the minus strand of NZ_JBITGJ010000023.1, from coordinate 25,111 downwards.
TGCATCCCCACCAAGGCCCTGCTGCACGCGGGCGAGATCGCCGACCAGGCCCGCGAGAGCGAGCAGTTCGGCGTCAAGGCCACCTTCGAGGGCATCGACGTCCCGGCCGTCCACAAGTACAAGGACGACGTGATCTCCGGCCTGTACAAGGGCCTGCAGGGTCTCATCGCGTCCCGGAAGGTGACGTACATCGAGGGTGAGGGGCGCCTGTCCTCCCCCACCTCCGTCGACGTGAACGGGCAGCGCATCCAGGGCCGCCACGTCCTGCTGGCGACCGGCTCCGTGCCGAAGTCGCTGCCGGGCCTGGACATCGACGGCAACCGGATCATCTCCTCCGACCACGCCCTCGTCCTGGACCGCGTGCCGAAGTCCGCGATCATCCTGGGCGGCGGTGTCATCGGCGTCGAGTTCGCCTCGGCGTGGAAGTCCTTCGGCTCGGACGTCACGATCATCGAGGGCCTGAAGCACCTCGTCCCGGTCGAGGACGAGAACTCCTCGAAGCTTCTCGAGCGCGCGTTCCGCAAGCGCGGCATCAAGTTCAACCTCGGCACCTTCTTCCAGAAGGCCGAGTACACCCAGGACGGCGTGAAGGTCACCCTGGCGGACGGCAAGGAGTTCGAGGCCGAGGTCCTCCTCGTCGCCGTCGGCCGGGGCCCGGTCTCGCAGGGCCTGGGCTACGAGGAGGCCGGGGTTGCCATGGACCGCGGTTACGTCCTCGTCGACGAGTACATGCGGACCAACGTTCCGACCATCTCCGCCGTCGGCGACCTCGTCCCGACGCTTCAGCTCGCGCACGTCGGCTTCGCCGAGGGCATCCTGGTGGCGGAGCGTCTGGCCGGTCTGAAGGTCGTTCCGATCGACTACGACGGTGTCCCGCGGGTGACGTACTGCCACCCGGAGGTCGCCTCCGTCGGTATCTCCGAGGCCAAGGCCAAGGAGATCTACGGCGCGGACAAGGTCGTCGCTCTGAAGTACAACCTGGCGGGCAACGGCAAGAGCAAGATCCTGAAGACCGCGGGCGAGATCAAGCTCGTCCAGGTCAAGGACGGTGCCGTGGTCGGCGTCCACATGGTCGGCGACCGCATGGGTGAGCAGGTCGGCGAGGCCCAGCTGATCTACAACTGGGAGGCGCTGCCGGCCGAGGTCGCCCAGCTCATCCACGCCCACCCGACGCAGAACGAGGCGCTCGGCGAGGCCCACCTGGCCCTGGCCGGCAAGCCGCTGCACTCCCACGACTGAGCCTTCGGTCCACGGGCGCGACGACACAGACTTCCGCAATTCGTTAGGAGCAACCGAAACCATGGCGGTTTCCGTAACCCTTCCGGCGCTCGGTGAGAGCGTCACCGAGGGCACTGTCACCCGCTGGCTGAAGGCCGAGGGCGAGCGCGTCGAGGCCGACGAGCCGCTGCTGGAGGTGTCGACCGACAAGGTCGACACCGAGATCCCCTCGCCCGTCTCCGGTGTCCTGTCCTCCATCAAGGTCGCCGAGGACGAGACCGTCGAGGTCGGCGCCGAGCTGGCCGTGATCGACGACGGCACCGGCGCCCCCGCGGCCGCCCCGGCCCCCGCCGCCGCCGAGGCCCCGGCTCCGGCGGCCCCCGCCGCCCCGGCCCCGGTCGCCGAGGCCCCCGCGGCTCCGGCCGCGCCCGCCGCCCCGGCCCCCGCCGCTCCGGCCGGTGGCGCCACCGGCACGGACGTGGTCCTGCCCGCGCTCGGTGAGTCCGTCACCGAGGGCACCGTCACCCGCTGGCTGAAGTCGGTCGGCGACTCCGTCGAGGCCGACGAGCCGCTGCTCGAGGTCTCCACGGACAAGGTCGACACCGAGATCCCGGCGCCCGCCTCCGGCGTGCTGCTGGAGATCGTGGTGAACGAGGACGAGACCGCCGAGGTCGGCGCCAAGCTCGCCGTCATCGGCGCCCCGGGTGCCGCCCCGGCCGCCGCTCCGGCTCCGGCCGCCCCGGCGCCCGCCGCCGCTGCCCCGGCCCCGGCCGCCCCCGCGGCTCCGGCTGCCCCGGCCGCCCCCGCCGCCCCGGCTCCGGCCCCGGCCGCGCCCGCCGCTGCCGCCCCGGCCCCGGTCCAGCCCGCGGCCCCGGCTCCGGCGCCCGCCCCGGCTCCGGTCACCCCGGCCACCGCGCCGACCCACCCGACCGCCACCCAGGCGACCGACGAGGGCGCCTACGTGACCCCGCTGGTGCGCAAGCTTGCCGCCGAGAACGGCGTCGACCTGGCCACCGTCAAGGGCACCGGCGTCGGCGGCCGTATCCGCAAGCAGGACGTCCTCGCCGCCGCCGAGGCGGCGAAGGCCGCCGCGGCCGCCCCGGCTCCGGCCGCCGCTGCCGCTCCGGCCGCCAAGAAGGCCCCGGCCCTGGAGGTCTCCCCCCTCCGCGGCCAGACCGTCAAGATGCCCCGCATCCGCAAGGTCATCGGCGACAACATGGTCAAGGCGCTGCACGAGCAGGCCCAGCTGTCGTCGGTCGTCGAGGTCGACGTCACCCGCCTGATGCGGCTGCGCGGCCAGGCCAAGGACTCCTTCGCCGCGCGCGAGGGCGTCAAGCTCTCCCCGATGCCGTTCTTCGTGAAGGCGGCGGCCCAGGCGCTGAAGGCCCACCCGGTCATCAACGCCAAGATCAACGAGTCCGAGGGCACCATCACCTACTTCGACACCGAGAACATCGGTATCGCGGTGGACTCCGAGAAGGGCCTGATGACCCCGGTCATCAAGCACGCCGGCGACCTCAACATCGCGGGCATCGCCAAGGCCACGGCGGAGCTGGCCGGCAAGGTCCGCGCCAACAAGATCACCCCGGACGAGCTGTCCGGCGCGACCTTCACCATCTCCAACACCGGTTCGCGTGGCGCGCTGTTCGACACGATCATCGTGCCGCCGGGCCAGGTCGCGATCCTCGGCATCGGTGCCACGGTCAAGCGTCCGGCCGTCATCGAGACCGAGGAGGGCACGGTCATCGGCGTCCGCGACATGACCTACCTGACCCTCTCCTACGACCACCGCCTGGTCGACGGCGCCGACGCGGCCCGTTACCTGACGGCGGTCAAGGCGATCCTGGAGGCGGGCGAGTTCGAGGTCGAGCTCGGCCTCTGATCTCCCTGATCAGTACGGCGAGAGCCCCCGTCCGGAATCCTTCTCCGGGCGGGGGCTCTGCTCGTACACGCGGGGGCGCGGTGCCGCCGGATCTCTCGAACACGACCGCGGACCCGGCGGGATGGACCAGGTCCCGCGCGATCGCCACAAACCCGCCCGCACCCGTCCGACGGCCCTGCGCATCGGGTCCCTCAGGCGCCCCAGTGACCATGTGCGCCTCGTCTCACCTGCACCAAAGCACCCCCGCGCGCCCTACCCACGGAGCGAACCCGCCGTATTGTCTAAGCGTCAGCCCTCCCTAAGGAGCCCTCAATGACCGCGCCCGTCGTCCACTCGCTGCGCGAACAGATCCGCGAGCACATCGTGGAGGGAATCGTCAGCGGGCGCTGGCAGCCGGGTGAGCGGATCGTGGAGCGGCGGATCGCGACCGAGCTGGAGGTCAGCCAGACACCGGTACGGGAGGCGCTGCGCGAGCTGGAGTCGCTGCGGCTGATCGAGTCCGCGCCGAACAAGGGCGTCCGGGTGCGGAACCTGACCGCGGCCGACCTGGAGGAGAGCTACCCCGTGCGCGCCGGGCTGGAGGCCATCGCGGCGGAGCTGGCGGCCGACCGTCTCGCGGAGGACTGCTCGGCGCTGGAGCCGCATGTGCTGGCGCTGTACGAGGCCGACCGCAAGGCCGACGGCACCGCGCAGGTGCGCCACACCGTCGGCTTCCACCGCGAACTGGTGCGCGCGGCGCACAACTCGGTGCTGCTGCACACCTGGGAGGGCCTGGGCATCGAGGTCTTCACGGCGCTGTCCATCCGCTGGCTGGGCACGGTCCAGCAGTCGTACGCGGAGGAGCACGAGGAGCTGGTGGCCGCCTTCAAGAGGCGGGACCCCCGCATCCCCGAGATCGTGAAGGCGCACGTGCTGGGCTGCGCGCCACGGGCCTGACGCGGGCTTGGTTCAGTCGAGCAGGCCCCCGCTCAGACGCCACCCCACCTGCGAAAACAAGGCGATTCGGCGTCACCCGGTGCCATCTGTCAAGGCACCGCGTGCCGACTTTCTCGGAATCGAGACTTTTTCCCCCTGAAACCTTTGATCGATCATCGATCAGGGAGTTACAGTCGCCGACGGACTTCCACCGAAGTCCCCGCCCTGTCCTGCCAAAGACCTAGGGCACCCCCGAACCCTTACCGATGAGGGAACCCCCCTTCGACTGAGGAAGGCGGCGACATGACCGACCCCAACGCCATCCAGCAGAGCGCGCTCGACCAGCTCCCCGACCGCGACCCGGAGGAGACCGCCGAGTGGCAGGCCTCCCTCGACGCCGTCGCCAGGGAGGCCGGGCCGCACCGCGCCGCGTACCTGATGCGCCGCACGCTGGAGCGCGCCGAGGCGGGCGGCATCGCGCTGCCGAAGCTCCTCGAGACGGACTACGTCAACACCATCCCCACCTCCGCCGAGCCGGACATGCCCGGCGACCCGGAGATGGAGGCCCGGATCACCGCGTGGAACCGCTGGAACGCGGCCGCGATGGTCACCCGTGGCTCGAAGCACGGCGTCGGCGGCCACATCGCCACCTTCGCCTCCGCCGCCTGGCTGTACGAGACCGGCTTCAACCACTTCTTCAAGGGCAAGGAGGGCGACGGCTCCGGCGACCAGCTGTACATCCAGGGCCACGCCTCCCCCGGCATCTACGCCCGCGCCTTCCTCGACGGCCGCCTGAACGAGGCCCAGCTGGACAACTTCCGCCAGGAGGCCGGCGGCAACGGCCTGCCGTCCTACCCGCACCCGCGCCGACTGCCCTGGCTGTGGGAGTTCCCGACCGTCTCCATGGGCCTCGGCCCGCTGTCGGCGATCTACCAGGCGCGGTTCAACCGCTACCTCACCAGCCGCGGCATCAAGGACGTCTCCGCCTCGCACGTCTGGGCCTTCCTCGGCGACGGCGAGATGGACGAGCCCGAGTCGACCGCGGCCCTCGCGCTCGCCGCGCGTGAGGAGCTGGACAACCTCACCTTCGTCATCAACTGCAACCTGCAGCGCCTCGACGGCCCGGTCCGCGCCAACTTCAAGATCGTGCAGGAGCTGGAGGCCCAGTTCCGCGGCGCCGGCTGGAACGTCGTCAAGACGCTGTGGGGTACGGCCTGGGACGAGCTGTTCGCGCTCGACACCACCGGCGCGCTCGTACGCCGCCTGCGCGAGGTACCGGACGCGCAGGTCCAGACGTACCAGACCCGCGACGCCGCCTACATCCGCGCCGACTTCTTCGGCAAGGACCCGGCGCTCGCCGAGATGGCGAAGCTGCTGAGCGACGACAAGATCCTGGAGTGCTTCCACCTCTCGCGAGGCGGTCACGAGGCCCGCAAGGTCTACGCCGCGTACAAAGCCGCCGTCTCGCACAAGGGCGCGCCGACCGTGATCCTGGCCCAGACGGTCAAGGGCCACACTCTCGGCGAGGGCTTCGCGTCGAAGAACGCCAACCACCAGATGAAGAAGCTGACGGTGGACGAGTTCAAGGCAATGCGCGACCGCCTCGGCCTGCCGATCAAGGACAGCGACTTCGTCGACGGCGTGGTCCCCTACGGCCACCCGGGCGCCGACTCCCCCGAGGTCCGCTACCTCCAGGAGCGCCGCGCGGCCCTCGGCGGCCCCGCCCCGGCCCGCCGCACCCACGCCCTGGCCCCGCTGCCGGCCCCGGCCGAGAAGGCCTTCGCCGCCTTCGACAAGGGCTCCGGCTCGCAGAACGTGGCCACCACGATGGCCTTCGTCCGCCTGGTCAAGGACCTGGTCCGCGACAAGGAGACGGGCAGGCGCTGGGTGCCGATCGTCCCCGACGAGGCGCGCACCTTCGGCATGGAGAGCCTGTTCCCGTCCCTGGGCATCTACTCCCCCAAGGGCCAGACGTACGAGCCGGTCGACCGCGACCAGCTGATGTACTACAAGGAGGCCAAGAACGGCCAGATCCTCAACGAGGGGATCACCGAGGCCGGTTCGATGGCCGACTTCATCGCCGCGTCCACCGCGTACGCGACGCACGGCGAGGCGATGATCCCGTTCTACATCTTCTACTCGATGTTCGGCTGGCAGCGCACCGCCGACCAGATGTGGCAGCTCGGCGACCAGCTCGGCCGCGGCTTCCTCGTCGGCGCGACGGCGGGCCGTACGACCCTGACCGGCGAGGGCCTGCAGCACGCCGACGGCCACTCCCCGGTGATCGCCGCCACCAACCCGGCCGCGCTGACGTACGACCCCGCGTTCGCCTACGAGATCGCGGTGATCGTCCGTGAGGGTCTGCGCCGGATGTACGGCGAGGCCAAGCCGGGCGAGGACCAGAACGTCTTCTACTACCTGACGGTCTACAACGAGCCGCTGCCGCAGCCGGCGAAGCCGGCCGGCCTCGGTATCGACGAGGGCATCGTCAAGGGCCTGTACCGCTTCAACACGGCGGAGTCCGCGGGCCTGTCCCCGGCCGCCAACGCCCCGCGCATCCAGCTGCTGGGCTCCGGTACGGCGATCCACTGGACCTTGGAGGCCCAGAAGCTGCTCGCCGAGGAGTGGGGTGTCGCGGCCGACGTCTGGTCGGCGACCTCCTGGTCCGAGCTGCGCCGTGACGCGATGGAGGCGGACGCCGCCCTCCTGCGCGGCGAGGAGCGGGTGCCGTACGTCCGCCAGGCCCTGCAGGGCGCCGAGGGCCCGGTCCTCGCCGTCTCCGACTACATGCGCCAGGTCCCGGACCAGATCGCGCAGTGGGTCGAGCAGGACTGGTCCTCGCTGGGCGCCGACGGCTTCGGTCTGTCGGACACCCGTGAGGCCGCCCGCCGCCACTTCGGCGTCGACGCCCGGTCGATCGTCGTCGCGGCCCTGGCCCAGCTCGCCAAGCGCGGCGAGGTGAAGGCCACGGCGGTCAAGGAGGCCCGCGAGAAGTACGGGCTGTAAGCACGAGGCCTCGCGCACCGAGGTCCTGAGGAAGGGGTACGGCGACCTGCCGTGCCCCTTCCGCTGTCAGTGGCCCCCGGCATCATGAACGCATGCGTGCCGCCCGGCTCATCAAGATGGTGCTCCTCCTCCAGTCCCGGCCCGCCATGACCGCGGCCGAACTCGCCCGCGAGCTTCAGGTGTCGGAGCGGACGGTCACCCGGGACGCGCAGGCCCTGTCGGAGGCGGGCGTGCCGGTGTACGCGGACCGCGGGCGGGCCGGGGGGTACCGGCTGGTCGGCGGATACCGGACGCGGCTGACGGGGCTGGCCAGGAGCGAGGCGGAGGCGCTGTTCCTGAGCGGGGTGCCGGGGGCGCTGCGGGAGATGGGGCTCGAGGATGCCCACTCCGCCGCCCGGCTGAAGGTGTCCGCGGCGCTGCTGCCGTCGCTGCGGGACGCCCCGGACAGCGCCGCCCAGCGGTTCCATCTGGACGCGCCCGCCTGGTTCCGGGAGCCGGAGACGCCCGCGCTGCTGCCGGCGGTCGCGGAGGCGGTGTGGGAAGACCGCCGCGTCAGCGCCCGCTACCGGCGCGGCGAGGCCGAGGTGGAGCGGGTGCTGGAGCCGTACGGGCTCGTGCTGAAGGCGGGCGTCTGGTACCTGTGCGCGCGGGTGGCCGACGGGGGCTCCTGCCGGACCGGCGATGGCCCCTTCCGCACCTACCGGATCGACCGGTTCGGCGCCGTGGAACCCCTGGGGGAACGGTTCGCGCGTGATCCGGACTTCGATCTGCCGGGCCACTGGGCCGCGCAGGCCGAGCGGTTCGCGCGCTCGATCCTGCGCGCCGAGGTCGTCGTACGGCTGTCCCCGGAGGGTGCGCGCATGCTGCGGTACGCCGTCGATCCGCTGTCCGCGCGGGAGGCTCTGAGCGGGCCGGTCGAGCCGGACGGGGCCGGCTGGGTGACGGTGACGCTGCCGGTGGAGTCCGAGGAGGTGGCGCACGCCCAGCTGACGACGCTCGGCGCGGAGGCGGAGGTGCTGGCCCCGCAGAGCCTGCGGGAGCGGTTCGCGGCGGACGCGGCGCGGCTGTCCGCGCTGTACGGCGGTCCGCGCCCGCACGACCGTACGGACGCCGGTTCGCACACCGGATAACGATCCGCCGTACTCCGGCGTACTCCGCGTGCGCCCCACCGGTGGAGGCCCGATGCTGGTGGCGTGATGGACGAGACGGAGTTCTGGGAGCTGATCGACGCCGCACGCGAGGCCGCCGAGGGCGATCCCGAGGAACAGGCCGACGTGCTCGTGGACCGGCTGCTCCAGCTGGAGCCCGACCTGATCCTGGACTTCGCCCGTCACTTCGAGGCCCGCTACAACCGCGCCTACCGCTGGGATCTGTGGGGCGCGGCCTGGGTACTGCTGGACGGGGCCAGCGACGACGCGTTCGACTTCTTCCGGTGCTGGCTGATCGGCCAGGGCCGGGAGGTCTACGAGGGCGCCCTGCACGATCCCGACTCGCTGGCGGAGCTGCTGGAGGAGTTCGACGAGGAGATCGACGGCGACGGCGAGGAGCTCGGCTACGCGGCGGACGAGGCCTACGAGCAGCTGACCGGCACCGTCGCGCCCGACCTGGGCATCGCCCCGGCGCCCGCCGAACCGGAGGGCTCGCCGGTGGACTTCGAGAACGAGCGGGCGCTCGCCGCACGCTTCCCCCGGCTGTGGGACCGCTTCCGGGAATAGCCCGCCCCGGCTCAGCCGGCCGAACGCCTGCGGAGGCTGTCGGCCGGCAGATACGCCTGCGGCTGCTCGGCCCGCACCACGTGGTGCAGCGGCGCGGCGTTGGCCCGGTCGAGGGCGGACGCGGTGGCCGCGGCCGGGCCGAGGACGACGGTCGCGACCGGGCAGAGCACCGCCCAGGGGGCCCGCGCGGTCCGCGTCCGGTGCGCCCGCTCCGTGGGCTCCGCCGTGGCCCGCGCCTGGGTACGACTGCTGTTCATGATCCCCACCTCCGGTCGGCTTGTGCTGTCCACGACCGTAGGACGCGGGGCTCGGAGCGGGCTGCGTGGCGCCTAGGGGGTTCCTATGGGCCAGACCAGGGTGGTCCGGCCCTGCAGGCGCGCGGCCTGCTCCCTGATCTCCGGGAGCCGGGCGGTGAGCGCGGCGCCGGGGCAGCTGGTCATGAACCCGGCGTTGTGGCCGGCCAGCACGGGCAGGGTGACCGGGGTGCCGGCCTGGTAGCGGCTGAGGCTGTTGCTGGAGACCAGCCGGACCCTCGCGCGCGGATCGATGTCGGCGAGGCCCAGCTTCCAGGCGGCCAGCGCCGCGATCGCGTCGAGCATGGCCCGGGGCACGGGCACGCCCGCGGTGAAGGTGCCGATCGCGGCGATGCCCGCGGTGCGGTGGTTGAAGCCCTGGGTGTGGGCGCCGGTGACGGCCCGGTCGATGCCTCCGGCGCGGCCTTCGTAGATGGTGCCGCAGCGGTCGACGAGGAAGTTGTAGCCGATGTCGTCCCAGTTCCGGGCGCCGGTCTGGCCGGCGTACAGGCGGCGGATGATCTCCGGCGCGTCGCGGCAGTCGTAGTTGCTCGGCGAGTCGGTGTGGTGCAGGAAGACGGCGACCACCTTGTCGTCGTAACGCGGCGGCGGCTGGCGGCGCGCCGCGGTGCCGAGCCAGACGGAGCGGGGCACGATGTGCGGCCGGGGGGCGCGGTGGGTGACCGGGGCGGGCCGGTCGAAGGGGGCCCCGGCGGAACTCTCGGCGCTGCGGGCGCTCAGTGCGAGCACGGGGACGGCCACCAGCCCGGGCAGACAGCCGAGCAGCGCCCGCGTCGCCGTCCGACGCGACATCCGAGCGGTCTCCGCCGGCTCCGGCGTGCCCGGTGTCCCCCCGGCGGTCTCCGGGAGTCCGGACGGCACCGCCGCCTCGGGCGTCCCGGCGGTCTCGGATATCCCCTGAGTCCCCGCCGCCCCGGCGGCCTCCGGTACTTCCAGAGTCCCCGCCGACCCGGCGGTCTCCGGCATATCCAGCGTGCCCGGGGTCTGTGGATTCCCGGGCGTCTCCAGTGTTCTTCGGACGACGTGCATGGTGCCACTCTCCGGCGGTCGGACCATGCCCGCGATGTGCACTCTGCCACCTGGCGGAACCGTCATCCCGGTCCAGGACGTTTCTGGGGGTACATACAAGCGTGGCCGGTTCACCGTCCGGTGGCCGTGCGCGTGTGTCTGTGACTGATCACCGGGCCCGTCCCGTCCGTACTGAGGGGTCCGAGAGAAAGGCGGCTCCGTGGACCTGCTCGACCTTGTACTCGTGCTGGTGATGCTCGCCTACGCGGTGTCCGGTTACCGGCGCGGGCTGGTGGCCGGCTGTGTCTCGCTGGCCGGGTTCGTCGGCGGTGCCGCCGTCGGCGTGTGGGTGCTGCCCTGGGTGACCGGCCTGGTGGAGCGCGGTACGACGCAGGCGACTGCGCTCGCGGTGGTGACGGTGCTGGTGCCCGCGGTGGTGGGGCACGAACTGGCGGGCCGGCTGGCGCTGCGGCTGCGCGGGGAGCTGGACCGGGGCCCGCTGCGGGTGCTGGACGGGATAGGGGGCGCGGCGGCGAACGCGGTCGCGGTGCTGATCGTGGCCTGGGTCGCGGCGAGCGTCCTGGGCGCGGCCCCGTCGCAGGCGCTGAACTCGTCGATACGGAACTCCACGCTGCTGGGCACGGTGCAGAAGGCGATGCCGGACACCACGCCCGCGTGGTTCTCGCGGGCCACGTCGGCGCTGGCCGAGGCGGGTTTCCCGCAGGTCTTCAACCCGTTCGAGAACGAGTCGACGGCCCAGGTCGCCCGGCCCTCCGGTGACAGCGTCACCCCGGCCGCGACGAGCGCCGCGAAGCTGAGCACGGTGAAGATCGAGGGCGTCTCGGGCAACGAGGGCCGCGAGGGCAGCGGTTTCGTCTTCGCCGCACACCGGGTGATGACCAACGCGCACGTGGTGGCGGGCATCGACCACCCGAGCGTGCGGGTCGGGGGCGTCGGGCGGTCGTACCCGGCCCGGGTGGTGCTCTTCGATCCCGACAGGGACGTGGCGGTGCTGTACGTGCCCGGGCTGCGCGCCCCGGTGCTGAGTTTCGACACCAGCGCGACACGCGGGGACTCCGCGGTGGTCGCGGGCTATCCGCAGGACGGCGGCCTGAACCTGCAGGCGGCGACGGTGGCGAGCCGGGTGCGGGCGACCGGGCAGAACATCTACAACGACGGCGCGGTCACCCGGGACATCTACTCGATCCGGTCCACGGTCCGGCCCGGCAACTCCGGCGGCCCGCTGCTGACCACGGACGGCAAGGTGTTCGGCGTGGTCTTCGCGCGCTCCACCTCGGACGCCGAGACGGGGTACGCGCTGACGGCGGACGAGGTGGCGGGCGACGCCCGGCGCGCGGCCACGGCGACGGTGTCGGTGGACACGGGCCAGCTGGTCAGCTCCTGACGGTCACAGGCGCCGGCCCATGAGCACGTCGTCGACGTAGGCGCCGTCGAGGAGGAACTCCTCCGGCTGCACTCCCTCGACGGCGAACCCCTCGGACTCGTACAGCGCGCGGGCCGGGGCGTTGTGCCCGAGGACGCGCAGGCTCAGCCGCCGTGCGCCGCGCCCGCGCGCCTCCGCCACGGCGGCCCGGATCAGCGCGCGCCCGAGGCCCCGGCCGCGCGCCTCCTCGGCGACGGCGAGGCCCTGGATCTGCAGGACGTGCGTGTTGGAGGCGAGCGAGGTCGGGCGGCCGATGCGGACATAGCCGACGACGCGCCCGTCGGCCTCGGCGACCAGGTAGTCCTCCGGGAGGTGACGCTCGTCGAAGAACGGCCCCTCCGGCGGGGGCGACACGGCGTGCAGCGTGGACCAGGTGGACCGGTCGAGGAGGGCCAGTTCCTCTTCGTCGGCGGGCACGGCGATGCGTATGGACGGCTCGGGCATGCCGATCACCCTACGGCGACGGCCCGCGCCGCCTCACCGTGATTTCGGGCGGGACCCAGGGGGGACCTGCCGCGGGCCGTCCGATCGCGCGGGAGGCATGGCGTGCGGGCCGTAGGGTCGCGCCGCGGGCAAGGCGTGCGGACCGAACGGTCGCACCGGGCATGGGCATGCGGGCTGTACGGTCGCGCCGCGCGGGCATGGGCATGCGGGCCGTACGACCGCGCCGCAGCACGGCATGCGAGCCGTACGCGCGCGCCACAGGCATGGTGCGCGGGTCCCAGGGTCGCGCGGGCGGGCACGACCTGCGGGCCGTAGGGTCGCGCCGAAGGGCATGGCCAGCGCGGGCCTGACGGTCACGCCGGGACACGGCATACGGAGCCGTTCGACCGCGCTGCGAGCACGGTAAGCGGGCCGTACGGTCGCGCCGGGTGGGCAAGGCCTGCGAGCCGTATGACCGCGCCGAAGGCACGGCCTGCGGGCCGAACGGTCGGCGCCGGGGCACGGCATACGGACCCGTATGACCGCGCTGCGGGCACGGCAAGCGGGCCCTAGGGTCGCCGCAGGCACAGTCTGCGGCCCGTACGGTCGCGGCGGGGCACGGCATGCGAGCCGTACGCGCGCGCCGAAGGGCACGGCCGGCGGGCCGAACGGTCGCGCCGGGGCACCGCATGCGAGCCGTACGCGCGCGCCGAAGGGCACGGCCTGCGCCCGGACGGTCGCGTCGGGGGCATGGTGTGCGGGGTGGGCGGTCATGCTGGGGGCATGGAACGTCTCCGTATCGCGGTGGCCGGCGCGTCCGGGCTCATCGGCAGCGCCCTGGTGCGGTCCCTGACCGCGGACGGGCACGAGGTGGTACGACTGGTGCGCCGGGCGGCCGCGGGCCCAGACGAGGTCTGCTGGGACCCCGAGGGCCAGTACGTCGACGCGCGCGGGCTGGCCGGCTGTGCCGTGGTGGTGAACCTGGCCGGGGCCGGGATCGGCGACCGGCGCTGGACGCCGTCGTACAAGCGGCTGCTGCGCGACAGCCGGGTGCTGGGCACCGCCGCGCTGGCGGAGGCGGTGGCCGCGCTGCCGGAGCCGCCGCGGGTCTTCGTCAGCGGCAGTGCGATCGGCATCTACGGCGACACCGGCGATCGGGCGGTGGACGAGGACGCCCCGCCGGGAGACGGCTTTCTGCCCTCGCTGTGCGTGGAGTGGGAGGAGGCGGCGGCGCCCGCGCAGGAGGCGGGCGTGCGGACGGTGTTCCCGCGCACGGGTCTGGTGGTGGCGCGGGGCGGCGGTGCCTGGGGCCGGCTGTTCCCGCTGTTCCGGGCGGGGCTCGGGGGGCGGTTGGGCGACGGGCGGCAGTACTGGTCGTACATCGCGCTGCACGACGAGGTCGCCGCCATCCGCCATCTCATCGACCACGACCGCCTCTCCGGGCCGTTCAACCTGACGGCCCCGCAGCCGCTGACGAACCGTGAGATCACGGCCGCGATGGCCCGGGTGCTGCGCCGCCCGGCCCCGTTCGCGGTGCCGGCGCCCGTCCTGCGGGCGGCGCTGGGCGAGCTGGCCGGGGATGTGCTAGGCAGCCAACGCGTGCTGCCGAAGCGGTTGTTGGAGTCGGGGTTCCGGTTCGCGTTCCCGGGGGTCGAGGAAGCGATCCGGGCGGCCTGACGCACGCACGACGTCCTGCGCACCAGATCTCCTGCGACCTCCGAGAGCTGTTGTGACCGTATGCGACCTCCATGCGACCGTGCCCTGTTGATGCGCGACTGCTTGTGACCGATCACGGACCTAACCTCGACGCGAACTCGGGTATCCCCGGAGCCTGTTGGGGGCATGACGTCTCCACCGGCCGCGCAACCACAGGAGGGGCCTCGTGCTTGAGCCCGCGTACCAGGTGGACGTCGTCATCGTGGGAGCCGGAACCGCCGGACTCTCGGCGGCTCATCGGCTGACTAGCGCAGGAATCTCGACCGCAGTCCTCGAGGCCGCCCCCTACGTCGGCGGCCGTATGTCGACGGAGAAGGTCGACGGCTTCCGGCTCGACCGCATCGGACAGCTGCTGTCCACGTCCTACCCCGAACTCCGCACGACCCCGGGCCTGGACTCCCTCGTCCTGCGCACCTTCGCGCCAGGCGTCCTGCTGCACCGCGACGGACGCACCCAGCGCGCGGGCGCACCGGCGGCCGGGAGGAGCGCAAGGGGCGCACTCCATGTGGTGCGCGCCCTCGCGAGCGCCCCCAGGGGACCGGCGGCCACCCCCGGCCGGGCCGGCACGCCCGTGGGCGGCGCGGTGGACCAGGCCCGGCTCGGCGCCGCCCTGGCCCGGATCGCCGCCACCCCGGTCGAACGCGTGCTGGCCCGGCCCGAGATGCCCGCCCGCCAGGCCCTCGCCCAGCGCGGGATGCCGCCGCGCACGGTCGACGGCTTTCTGCGCCCGCTGCTCGCCACCCTGCTGTGCGACCCGGAGCTCGGCACCTCCAGCCGGTGCGCCGACCTCGCGCTGCGCGCCTTCGCGAGCGGCCGGCTGTGTGTGCCGGAGGGCGGCGCGGAGATGCTGCCGGAGCTGCTGGCGCGGGCGCTGCCGTCCGGCACCGTGCACACGGGCGTACGGGTCACCTCGGTCTCCACGACGTCCGTCGCCACCGCCGAGCACGGAGAGATCCGCTGCCGGGCGGTGCTGCTGGCGACCGACGCGCGGGCCGCGGCGGAGCTGCTGCCGGGCCTGAGGGTGCCGGACTTCCACCCGGTGACCGTGGTCCACCACACCACCGACGACCCGTCGGCGGCCTTCTCGACCGGCACCTCGCTGCTGCTGGACGCCGACCGGGGCGGGCCGGTGGCGCACACGGCCGTGCTGAGCAACGTGGACCCGAGCCGGGCCCCGGGCGGGCGGGTACTGATCTCCTCGACGGTGCTCGGCACACCGCCCGAAGGGGTGGACACGGCGGTCCGCATCCACCTCTCCCGCCTCTACGGCACCTCGACGCGCCGCTGGGAGACCCTGGCGGTCCACCACACCGCCGAGGCCGTCCCCGCCATGCGCCCACCCCACGACCTGCGCCGCCCGGTCCGCCTCCTGGCCGGCCTGTACGTCTGCGGCGACCACCGCGACACCAGCACGGTCCAGGGCGCTCTGCACTCGGCGCACCGGGCGACGGCGGCGATCCTGGCCGACCTGGGTGCGGCGGGTTCCCTGAACAGCGCGGATCCGGCGCCCACTTTGCCGAAGGCGGCGTAACCGCGCTCCTTCCGGGGCGCGGGGCCGTATCGGCACGCGGCCGCGGCGGGCTATCCCAGCGCCGCCACCTTCTCCCGGTACCCCCGCACCGGCGCCGCGTCCCGATACGGCTCCAGCCGGCGTTCGAAGTCCCGCACGTACTCGATCGCGCGAGCGGACCGCATCTCCGCGGCCTGCCCCGCCGCCTCGGCGGCGAGCGCGCACGCCTGGTCGAGTTCGCCGAGGCCCAGGCGGGCCGTGGCGAGGACGACGCGGCAGAAGAGCCGGCTGCGGGCGTAGGAGGGCGCGCGGAGCTGGAGCGAGCGTTCGGCGTGCTGGGCGGACGCCCGGAACTGCTGCAGATCCCGGTGGCAGTGCCCGAACTCGTCGGCGAGCTGCGCCTCGTCGAAGAACCTCGCCCAGTACGGCACCTCGTCCCCGGGCCGGGCCGCCTCCAGAGCGCGCTCGGCCCGCACGAGCGCCGCCGTGCACGCCCGCACCTCGCCGAGCACGCCGTGCGCCCGCGCCTCGGAGGCGTGCAGCAGCGCCTGCACGACCGGCGGGCCGCCGGTGCCCATGCCCTGCTGGGCGACCCGGGCCAGCTGCACGGCCTCCCTGCCGTGGCCGAGATAGACGGCCTGGCGGCTCATGGTGACCAGGACGAAGGAGCCGTACGCCCGGTCGCCGGCCGCCTGGGCGAGCCGCAGGGCCTGCACGAAGTAGCGCTGGGCGAGTCCGTGCGCGGCGATGTCGTACGAGGTCCAGCCGGCGAGCCGGGTGAGGTCGGCGGCCGCGGCGAACAGCTTGCGGCCGGTCTGCTCGTCGTAGCTGCCGCGGAGCATCGGCTCGCACTCGTGCTCCAGGTAGCGCACCAGGGCCTGCCGGGCGTGGCCGCCGCCGTAGCGGTCGTCAAGGGTGCGGAACAGCTCGCCGACCGAGCGCAGCGCGTTGATGTCGCCGCCCGTGACCTTGTGGCCCGGGGCGCGCTCGGCGTGCCCGCGCGCCCGGGGCGGGATCGCGAGCGCCGGCCGGCCCTGGGGCTTGGCCGGGGCCGGGCGGCCCTGCGCGGGCACCCGGGGTGCCGGTTCGCGGGCCACCTTGTCGTCGGCCTTGCCGATCAGCCAGTCCCGGCTGGGCACCACGAGCCCCGCCGGGGTGAAGGCGATCTTGCGCAGCTCGGCGTGGCTGCCGGAGTCCTTGCGCCACAGCCCGCTGACGATGTCGACGGCCTCCTCCGGGGTGGCCGCGAACTCCAGCCCGGCGTACACCGGCGCGCAGGCGTCCAGGCCCAGATCCTGGGCCGTGAGCCGGCGCCCGAGCCGGCGCGTGAAGACCTCGGCGATCAGGGCGGGGGTCGTCCCCCGGGGCTGCTGTCCGCGCAGCCAGCGGGTGACCGAGGTCTTGTCGTATCTGAGGTCCAGCCCGTGTTCCAGGCCGAGCTGGTCGACGCGACGGGCCAGACCCGCGTTGGAGAACCCCGCTTCTGCGATGAGCGCGGCGAGCTGGCGGTTGGGGGTGCGCTGCGCGGGTCGGTCCGTCATCTGCGGTGCGGTCTCCTGCCTTCCGGGCTGCTGAAGTGCCCGGTTTGCCATTGAGCAGCCCTTATGGCCTCACGAACGGCGCGAATGTAGCGGAGGGTGAGCAGGCGATCGCACATTCCGCCCGGCATTCATCCGATCGTGTGAGAAACGCCCGCAGGACTGACGTACACCGGTCGGACGTACAGTGGCGTGGGCGCGTTACGTGCCTGACACACCGGTCGCTGAGGGAGGCGCTTGCCGTGAGTGAGTTGCGGTTCGTCCGCATGGGGTTCGGTGCGGATGCCGTCGATTACCAAGAGGCCTGGGACGAGCAGCGCCGCGTGCACGCGGCCCGGTTCGCCGACGAGGTCCCGGACACCGTGATCCTCCTGGAGCACCCCCCGGTGTACACGGCGGGCCGCCGCACCGAGGACAGCGAGCGTCCGCTGGACGGCACCCCGGTCATCGACGTGGACCGCGGCGGCAAGATCACCTGGCACGGCCCCGGCCAGCTGGTGGGCTACCCGATCCAGAAGCTCCCGCGCCCGGTGGACGTGGTCGCGCACGTACGGCGCCTGGAGGAGGCGCTGATCCGCACCTGCGCCGACTTCGGCTTGGAGACCACCCGGGTCGAGGGGCGCAGCGGCGTGTGGATGCTCGGCGACCCGGTCGAGCAGCGCCCCGCGCTCGGCGGGCTGTCCCTGGACTTCGACCCGCGGCTGCAGGACGAGGAGTTCGACCCCCGCCTCAACGGCCCCGAATACGCTCCCTCCAACGCCGGCCAGCGCCGCGAGGACCGCAAGATCGCCCAGATCGGCATCCGGGTGGCCAAGGGCGTCACCATGCACGGCTTCTCGTTCAACGTGAACCCCGACATGAAGTGGTTCGACCGGATCATCCCGTGCGGCATCCGGGACGCGGGGGTCGCCTCGCTCGCGGCCGAGCTGGGCCGGGACATCGGGATCGAGGAGGTCCTGCCGGTGGTCGAGAAGCACCTGAAGGACATCCTGGAGAACGCGGACCTCAAGCCGCGGGTGATCGAGAAGGCGTCCGCCTGAGCCGTCGGCCGTCCGGGGGAATGCGCCCTGCGACCGCGAGGTTGATCTCGTCGGCAGGGCGCTATGAACACGGGCGTACCCTGGTGTGCGCCGAAGAATCAAAGCTTAGGGAGCCGGTCGTGTCCGCAGTCGCACCCGACGGACGCAAGATGCTGCGCCTGGAGGTCCGCAACAGCCAGACCCCCATCGAGCGCAAGCCCGAGTGGATCAAGACCCGGGCGAAAATGGGCCCCGAGTACACGAAGATGCAGAACCTCGTGAAGAGCGAGGGCCTGCACACGGTCTGCCAGGAAGCCGGCTGCCCGAACATCTACGAGTGCTGGGAGGACCGCGAGGCGACCTTCCTCATCGGCGGCGACCAGTGCACCCGGCGCTGTGACTTCTGCCAGATCGACACCGGCAAGCCCGAGGCCCTGGACCGCGACGAGCCCCGTCGCGTCGGCGAGTCCGTGGTCACGATGGACCTGAACTACGCCACCATCACCGGCGTCGCCCGCGACGACCTGGAGGACGGCGGCGCCTGGCTGTACGCCGAGACCGTGCGCCAGATCCACGCGCAGACGGCGGACCGGGAGGGCGGCCGGACGAAGGTCGAGCTGCTCGCTCCCGACTTCAACGCGGTCCCGGAGCAGCTCGAAGAGGTCTTCTCCGCCCGCCCCGAGGTCTTCGCGCACAACGTCGAGACGGTCCCCCGGATCTTCAAGCGGATCCGCCCCGGCTTCCGCTACGAGCGCTCCCTGAAGGTCATCACCGAGGCCCGCGACTACGGCCTGGTGACCAAGTCCAACCTGATCCTCGGCATGGGCGAGACCCGCGAGGAGGTCGGCGAGGCGCTGAAGCAGCTGCACGATGCCGGCTGCGAGCTGGTCACCATCACCCAGTACCTGCGCCCCTCCGTCCGGCACCACCCCGTCGAGCGCTGGGTGAAGCCGCAGGAGTTCGTGGAGCTGAAGGAGGAGGCCGAGCAGATCGGCTTCTCCGGCGTGATGTCGGGCCCGCTGGTGCGGTCCTCGTACCGCGCCGGGCGCCTGTACCAGATGGCCGTCGAGAAGCGGGGTTCGTTCGTCGCCACCCAGGCGGTGTGAGCGCCCGGCGTGTGCGCCGAGCGTGTGAATTCGCGCACAAGAAACTACTGGCCAGTAATGGCCGAGTCGACGCGGTCCTGACCGTCCTCGCTGATGAGGGCCACCGTCAGGGCCGCGTCGGCGTTTCAGCGCTCCATATCAAGGCTTCATTGGTGTTTGACCGGTCGGACACGCCCTGGTAACACCAATCAGTGACTCTGGTATCACGCCTCGTACACCACCGATCCGAGGGGGGACCTCGATCATGCAGGCCGCGCCCGTACGCGCCACCGCCATCCCGTCCTTCACCGACGCTCTCCGCGCCGTCGAGTCCCTGCTCATGAGCGGCGGTCAGCGCACCGCCCGGCGCAACGCGTGGACCTCCGTGCTGGAGGACCGCCGGCGCGCCAAGGACCGGGTCGAGACGCAGCGCTTCCTGGAGCAGGCCGCCGGCCGCTCCTGAGCCCTCCAACGCTTTCCCCGCTTTCCCCCGGGCACTGCCGTCGTCCGCACTCCCGGGGCCACGTAGACTTCCTGACATGGCGAGGAAGGAAACCGCGGCGGACGCCGCGAACGCAGGGCGACTGAAGCAGATCGCTCTCACCTACAAGATGACCCGCAAGGTCGACACGAAGATCGGGCTTGTACTCGGGGCCGTCGGCATCGGCATCCTCGCTGTCTTCCTTGTGATCGGCTTCTTGATCGGCCACCCCATCTACCTGGGCATCTTCGGCCTGCTGATCGCGCTGCTGGCGACGGCGATCGTGTTCGGCCGCCGGGCCGAGCGCGCCGCTTTCGGCCAGATGGAGGGTCAGCCGGGCGCCGCGGCCGCCGTGCTGGACAACATCGGCCGGGGCTGGACGACGACTCCTGCGGTGGCGATGAACCGCAGCCAGGACGTGGTGCACCGGGCCGTCGGCAAGGCCGGCATCGTGCTGGTCGCCGAGGGCAACCCGAACCGGGTGAAGAGCCTGCTGGCCGCCGAGAAGAAGAAGATGAACCGGATCGTCGCGGACGTACCCGTGCACGACGTGATCGTCGGCAACGGCGAGGGCCAGGTCGAGCTGAAGAAGCTGCGCACGACCATGCTGAAGCTCCCGCGCGTGCTCACCGGCCCCCAGGTCACGGCCACCAACGACCGGCTGCGGGCCCTGGGCGACCTGATGAGCAACATGCCGCTGCCGAAGGGTCCGATGCCCAAGGGCATGCGGATGCCGAAGGGCCGCTGAGCCCCGCGGTGCCGTCCTGTCAGGACAGGCGCCGGAACTCCCGCTCGCAGTAGACCATCGGCGAACCCTCGCCCAGCCGCACTCCCGTTACCCGGCCGATCAGGATCGAGTGATCCCCGGCCGGGTAACGCGCGTATGCGGCACAGTCCAGCTGTACGGGCGCCTGCCGCACCGTCGGCAGCCCGGAGGGGCTCGGCTGCAGCAGGCCGTCGGAGAACTTGTCCGCGCCCTTGGTGGCGAACAGCACGGCCAGCGGCTGGTGCTCCGGGGCCAGCACGCTCACCGCGAAGTGCTCACACCGTGCGAAGACAGCCGCCGAGTCGGCCGCGTCCGCGAGACACACCAGGACCAGGGGTGGCTCCAGGGAGACGGAACAGAAGGAGCTCGCCGTGAAGCCGCGCGGGGTGCCGTCCTCGCAGCAGGCGGTCACCACCACCACGCCCGAGGGGAAGCGCGCCATGGCGTCCCGGAACTCCTCCGGCGTCACCTCGGCCGCCATCACATCCTGAGCATCGGTCATACGGCGACGATGCCGCCGGCGGTGTGACCGGGCAACCGGATGGGTGCATATGGGCCATGCCGGGTGCGGGTGGGCAGAGGCCGCTCGGCCGCAGCCGGGAACGCTCAGACCCGGACCTCGACGGTCTTCGCGAGCCGGTCGTGCAGCCCGCGTCCGTCGCGGTCCCAGATCAGGGCCGGGACGGCGAGACACAGCAGGACAGTGCGGAGCATGGACCGCAGCGGATTGACCGTGCCGGTCTCCAGGGCCACCACCCGGATGCCGAGCAGCCGCTTGCCCGGGGTGAAGCCGATCGTGCCCACGGTCAGCACACTCATGACGAAGAAGACGCCGAGCGCCCAGTTACTCGTGGCAGGGACCTTGTAGCCATCCGTGATCAAGCCGTATGCGATCAGGACACTCAGGCCCCAGTCCACGGCCAGCGCGCCGAGCCGGCGGCCGGGCCGGGCGACGGAGTTCGGGCCCTCCTTGGGGAGGCCGAGCTGCTCACCCCGGTAGCCGAAGTCCGCACCGGCCTCTTCCATGGCCGCGCGGGGCCCGGAGAGCCACGATCCGAGTGCTTGCCTGTTGTCCACCCGTCAACGGTACTGCGCCCGGTTTCGCGCACTGTGCCGAGGGGTGTGTCAGAGCTACGGTGGACACGTGGCCGGTTAACTTCTGCGAAACAAATGGGTCACGCCCGAGAAATCACCCGTCCCTAGGGTCATGCCCAGCGTGTGCCACCGCACTGGCCGCACGAACGATCTACCACCCCGGCGAGGACGGTCGGGAGTAGGAGGAGCTGGATGTTCCAGAACGCCGACGAGGCCAAGAAGTTCATCGCGGACGAGGACGTCAAGTTCATCGACGTCCGCTTCTGCGACCTGCCGGGCGTCATGCAGCACTTCACGGTGCCCGTTGAGGCGTTCGACCCGGACGAGGAGCTGGCCTTCGACGGATCGTCGATCCGTGGTTTCCAGGCCATCCACGAGTCCGACATGGCCCTGCGCGCGGACCTGTCCACCGCCCGTGTGGACCCGTTCCGCCGGGACAAGACCCTCAACATCAACTTCTTCATCCACGACCCGATCACGGGCGAGCAGTACTCCCGTGACCCGCGCAACGTGGCGAAGAAGGCCGAGGCCTACCTCGCGTCGACCGGTATCGCGGACACCGCGTACTTCGGTCCCGAGGCCGAGTTCTACGTCTTCGACAGCGTCCGTTTCGCCACCACGGCGAACGAGAGCTTCTACCACATCGACTCCGAGGCCGGCGCCTGGAACACCGGCGCCCTCGAGGACAACCGTGGTTACAAGGTCCGCTACAAGGGCGGCTACTTCCCGGTCCCGCCGGTCGACCACTTCGCCGACCTGCGCGCCGAGATCTCCCTGGAGCTGGAGAAGGCCGGCCTGAAGGTCGAGCGCCAGCACCACGAGGTGGGCACCGCCGGCCAGGCGGAGATCAACTACAAGTTCAACACGCTGCTCGCCGCCGCCGACGACTTGCAGCTGTTCAAGTACATCGTGAAGAACGTGGCCTGGCGCAACGGCAAGACCGCGACCTTCATGCCGAAGCCGATCTTCGGCGACAACGGCTCGGGCATGCACGTGCACCAGTCGCTGTGGAGCAACGGCGACCCGCTGTTCTACGACGAGGCCGGTTACGCGGGCCTGTCGGACACCGCCCGCTACTACATCGGCGGCATCCTCAAGCACGCCCCGTCGCTGCTGGCCTTCACCAACCCGACGGTGAACTCGTACCACCGCCTGGTGCCGGGCTTCGAGGCGCCGATCAACCTGGTGTACTCGCAGCGCAACCGCTCCGCCGCGATGCGTATCCCGATCACGGGCTCGAACCCGAAGGCCAAGCGCGTCGAGTTCCGCGCCCCGGACTCCTCCGGCAACCCGTACCTGGCCTTCTCGGCCCTGCTGCTGGCGGGCCTGGACGGCATCAAGAACAAGATCGAGCCGGCCGAGCCGATCGACAAGGACCTGTACGAGCTGGCTCCCGAGGAGCACGCGAACGTCGCCCAGGTCCCGACCTCCCTGCCGGCCGTCCTCGACTCGCTCGAGGCCGACCACGAGTTCCTCCTCCAGGGCGACGTGTTCACGCCGGACCTGATCGAGACGTGGATCGACTTCAAGCGCACCAACGAGATCGCGCCGCTCCAGCTGCGTCCGCACCCGCACGAGTTCGAGCTGTACTTCGACGTGTGATATCGCCCCAGGTCAGAGCGGATAACCGCTCCCCTGGGCCGTCTGTGGGCCGTCGGCCGGTTCTCCTTCTCGGGAGAGCCGGCCGACGGCTTTTGCCGGGAAGGGCGACCCCACTCACGCTGCGTCCTGTTGTCGCTGCTCCCCTGACATTGCGACCCGGCCTAGGAGTGCGGCCCCGCGGAACGCAGTGCCAGCTCGTTGAACCCGGTGCCGGTGTCCATGACGGCGACCTGGTCCTCCACCACGGGCAACCGCGCGGTGAGGGCGGGATCGACCTGGCCGGTCTGGGCGAGTACGGCCGCCTGATCCCAGTAGATGTGCTCGCTGTCGATGGCGCCGTCACAGAAGCCCACGATCGCCACGAGGGGGATCCGTACCTCTCGGCCGGTCGAGCCCACGCCCGGGAGGATCCAGGGGACCTCCATGTCGTGAGTGAAGGACACGACCAACTCGTCGACGATCCGTTCGTCCCCGACTGTGCGGGAAACCGACCGCAGAGCGAAGTCGGCGGGGTTGCGACCGATGAACCAGCGGGCGTAGAAGTCGGAGACCTCGCGTCGTCCGACAGCGCCCATGGCGGTTGGCACATGGAGCACGGTCGGACGGTCGGTCATCGTGCTCAGGGTGGCCTGCAGGTCCAGGTGCACGAACTCACCATCCGTGTGTGCCGCCCAACAGCGCTCCATGGCCGCGTGGTCAACCATGAGGATCTCCTCGCGACGGGCCTCCAGTATCCGGACCACCGTGTCCGCCCGCTACCGCAGCCTATGAGCCGCCGAGAGCCAAGCCGCGACATCACTTTTCGACGTGCGATACCGCCTCAGGTCAGAGCGGTCTTCCGCTCCCCTGAGCCGCCTGTGGGCCGTCGGCCAGCTCTCCCAGCACGGGAGAGCCGGCCGACGGCTTTTCCGACCCAGGGGCTTCCGGGACCGGCTCAGGCTGCGGCGTCCTGTCGCTCTTGGAATGCCTGGTCGATGGCTTTGCGGGCTCGATCCTGGCTGTTCGGCAACAGGTGCGTGTAGGTACGCAGCGTGAAGCCGGGGTCCGCGTGCCCGAGGTACTCGGCCAGGGCCTTCACGTTCTCCCCCGCGTCCAGCAGGACCGACGCGTAGTAGTGCCTCAGAGCGTGCATGCCGTGCTCGCGCGACTCTTTGAACCGCTCCCCCGGCGACCGCTCGGGGATCACACCTGCCGAGACCAGGGCGGGTTTCCAGAGGTACATGTTGAAGTAGTTCCGGTTCAGCGCCTTGCGCTCCCGTGAGTAGAACAGCAGCGTCGCAGTCACCGGCGGTCCGTCGGGCGTCTTCCACGGCAGGGTCACCTCCAGGGGAGGCCTGCGGGTGATGTGCGCCGTGAGCGCATCCGACACGACGTCGGGAAGCGGGACGTCACGCAGCTTTGCCCCCTTGGGTGGGGCGAAGACCATGTGTGCACCGACCAGCTTGACCTGCCGCACGACGTGGACCACTCCCCCGATGAAGTCCACCTCGTCTACGGCAAGCCCGAAGATTTCCCCCTGCCGCAGACCGCAACCTGCCCCGACGTCGACCGTCGCCGCGTAAGCCTCCGGAAGCCCGTCGCGAACCGCCATCACTCGATCCACGGTCCACGGCTTGACCTTCCGGGGATCGAGTTTGGGAGCCCTGACAGAACCCACGCGGCAGGGATTCCGGGCGATGAGGCCGTCGTCCACGGCAGCGCCGAAGACGGCCGAGACATTCGCGAACACGGTTCGCTGGTACGACGCAGCCATCCCGGAGTCCTTGAGAGCGCGTGCCCAGGCACGGATGTGTGCGGGCTGGAACATGCTCATGGACCGCGAGCCCATGTACGGGAAGGCATGCAGTCGAAACCGCAGCTCCATGTTGATGATCGTGGAAGGGACCGTGGTCTGGGATGCCAGCCACTGAGTGGCGAAGTCCCTGAACGTGACTTTCCCTGCCGCCGGGTCGACGTACTGCCCTCGCGCCAGGTCGGCCGCGATCTGCGTCAGCCACGTCTCCGCTAGCCGCTTCTGCTTGTCCGGAAAGGACTTGCTGCGCTCGGTGCCGTCCGGGCCGACGCAACGAGCCCGGTAGCGGAGGCCGACGCCGTGGCGTTCGGTCTTCACCCTGCGAGGCTTGCCGTCCGGCCCGGCCTCCGTCCTGTGCTCATGGTCAGCCGCGAGCTTGCAGCCATCGTCAATCGGGACTTCGCAGCCGAACCGACTGGCCGCGAGTACCTCGATCACCTGACCGCGCTCAGCCGCGCCAGCTAGATCCGTTACGGGTTTCTCTACTTCATCAAGCACCCGTCGTCGCTTCGCTCCTCCGGGCGGGCGCGGGCGGCCGGCGGCGCCCGCGCTCATGTCTCCGCCCCGCTCGGCACCGCCGGC
>NZ_JBITGJ010000022.1:0-134109 GCF_044456925.1 Streptomyces sp. NPDC050743 | reverse complement strand
GCCGCACTCCACAACCTTAAGCTCGACATCCGGTAAACGAAGCACCCCGCGCGGGGCAGCAGTTTCCTGCCCGCATTACGTGATGGCTCTTAGGCGTGTGGCGGACCTGATCGGCACCTCGCCGTGCCCGGCACCACGCGAGCCCACGGCGACCGATCGACTCCGCCCCTTTTCCCACCCATCGGCCGACTGCCGCACACGGCGCCGGCCGCAGGAGAAGCACGCCATGAACCACCCCACCCGTACTGCCCAGTCGACGCCTGAGACCCATGCGCCGGCCGAGGCCGTACTTCCTCCGCACACCCCGGCCGGCCTCGTCGGCGACACCCCCGTCCTGTGGATCGGCGCACCCTTCACCGCCGCCGGCCGCGGCTTCTGGGCCAAACTCGAGGGCCACAACCCGGGCGGCATCAAGGACCGCAGCGCCCTGTACATGGTCCATGTCGCCCGTGAGCGAGGCCGGCTCCGGACCGGTGCCCGCATCGTCGAATCGACCTCGGGCACCCTCGGCCTCGGCCTGGCCCTGGCCGGAGCGACGTACGGCCATCCGGTCACCCTCGTCACCGACCCCGGCATCGAGCCGTTGATGACCGGCCTGCTCTCCGCGTACGGGGCAGAGGTCGACGTCGTCACCACACCCCATCCACAAGGCGGCTGGCAGCAGGCCCGCCGACAGCGCGTCGAGGAGCTGCTCGCCGTCCATCCGGACGCCTGGTGCCCGGACCAGTACAACAACCCGGACAACGTCGCCGCCTACGCCGCGCTCGCCCACGAACTGGTCGCCCAGCTCGGCCGCATCGACGCCTTGGTCGTCTCCGTCGGCACCGGCGGCCACTCGGCCGGGATCGGCTCCGTGCTGCGCGGCTTCTGCCCCCGCCTGCGGATCGTCGGGGTCGACGCCACCGGATCGACGATCTTCGGCCAGCCCGCCGGATCCCGCCTCATGCGCGGCCTGGGCTCCAGCATCCACCCCCGCAACGTCGCCTACGGCCTCTTCGACGAGGTGCACTGGGTCGCCGCCCCCGAAGCCGTGTGGGCCGCCCGGCGCCTGGCCCGCGACCACTACGCCAGCGGTGGCTGGAGCGTCGGCGCCGTCGCCCTCGTCACACGCTGGCTGTCCCGCACGCTGCCCCCGGAGAACCGGATCGTCGCCGTCTTCCCCGACGGGCCGCAACGCTACGTGGGCACGGTCTTCGACGACGCCTACTGCCGCCGCCACGGTCTCCTCGGAGCCCGGCCGGCCGACGACCCCGACGAGATCGCCGACCCCCGGGAGCGCACCGTCACCCGCTGGACCCGTTGCACCCGCGTCACCGACCCCCTCGCCGGTCCCGGACGGCACGACCTCGTGGGAGCCACCCGATGAACCAGGTGTGGCGGCAGACCCGTTCCTTCCCGCCCGCGGCGCGGCTGCTGATGGCCAACCAGTTCGGCATCAACCTCGCCTTCTACATGCTCATGCCCTACCTCGCCACCCACCTGGCCGACGGGCTCGGCCTAGCCGCATGGGCCGTCGGCCTCGTACTCGGCGTCCGCACCTTCTCCCAGCAGGGCATGTTCCTCATCGGCGGCACCCTCGCCGACCGCTTCGGCTACAAGGCCCCGATCATGGCGGGCTGCCTGCTGCGCACCCTGGGCTTCGGCCTGCTCGGCTGGGTCGGCAACCTCCCCGCACTCCTCGCGGCCTCCGCCGCGACGGGCTTCGCCGGCGCCCTGTTCAACCCGGCCGTGCGCGCCTACCTCGCCGCCGAGGCGGGCGAACGGCGCGTGGACGCCTTCGCCGTCTTCAACGTCTACTACCAGGCGGGCATGCTGCTCGGCCCGTTGGTCGGACTCGCCCTGCTGGCCGCCGACTTCCGGCTCGTGTGCACGGTCGCCGCCGCCGTCTTCGCCGTCCTCACCCTGCTGCAATGGCGCGCGCTGCCGGCACGTCATCACCGGCAGCCCGGGGACGGCTGGCAGGACGGTGTCCTCGCGCAGTGGCGCGACGTCGTGGCCAACCGGCCGTTCCTGCTCTTCTCCGCCGCGATGATCGGCTCGTACGTCCTGACCTTCCAGGTCTACCTCGCGCTGCCGCTCGCCGCGTCCGACGCCCTCGGCGCCAGGGGGACCGCGGTCACCAGCGGGCTGTTCGTCGTCTCGGCCGCGGTCGCCGTCGTGGGCCAACTGCGGCTCACCGGCTGGGCCAAGGCCCGCTGGCAGCCCGGTCAGGCACTGGTGCGCGGGCTGACGGCCATGGGGCTCGCGTTCGTGCCCCTCGCCCTCAGCCCGCGCGGATCCTCGGTGGCCGTCCTCGTGTCCCTGGTCGTGGCCGTGGTGCTGCTGGCGGCCGGATCCGCGATCGTCTACCCCTTCGAGATGGACACGGTCGTCGCCCTGTCCGGCAACCGCCTGATCGCCACGCACTACGGTCTCGACAACACCGTCTCCGGGCTCGGCATCACCCTGGGCAACTTCGGGACCGGGGCCCTCTGGGACTTCGCGGGGCGCCATGACGCCACCTGGCTGACCTGGGCGGCTCTCACGGCGACCGGCACGGCCTGCGCCGCGGCGGTCGCGACGCTCGCCCGAACGGGGCGCCTCACCGCACCACAACGGCAGCCCGTCACGGCGTGAGGCTCCCCTTCGCACCCGCGGCCGCGGGGCCGGGAGACAATGGCCGCATGACCGACAAGAAGGCGTCGACGCTGTCACGCAAGACCTACGAAGCGGAACTGCTGCGGCTGCAGATCGAGTTGGTCAAGCTGCAGGAGTGGGTGCGAGCCGAGGGTGCCCGGCTGGTCGTCGTCTTCGAAGGGCGGGACGCGGCCGGCAAGGGCGGCACCATCCAGCGGGTCACCCAGTATCTCAACCCCCGTGTCGCCCGGATCGTGGCGCTGCCCAAGCCGACGGAACGGGAGCGCACCCAGTGGTACTTCCAGCGCTACGTCGAGCACCTGCCGGCCGCCGGCGAGATCGTCCTCTTCGACCGGTCCTGGTACAACCGGGCCGGCGTCGAGCACGTGATGGGCTTCTGCACCAGGGAGGAGTACCAGCTGTTCCTGCGCCAGTGCCCGATCTTCGAGCGGATGCTGGTCGAGGACGGGATCCTGCTGCGCAAGTACTGGTTCTCGGTGAGCGACGCGGTGCAGCAGGAGCGCTTCCAGCACCGGCTGGAGGATCCCCTGCGGCGCTGGAAGCTGTCCCCGATGGACCTGGAGTCGATCACCCGCTGGGAGGCGTACTCCCGGGCGAAGGACGAGATGATGGTGCACACCGACATCGCCGAGGCGCCCTGGTACGTCGTGGAGAGCGACGACAAGCGGCGCGCCCGGCTGAACATGATGGCCCACCTGCTGTCGTCCGTCCCGTACCACGAGGTGCCGCCACCGGTGCTGGAGCTGCCGGAGCGGCCGCCGTCCACCGGCTACGAACGGCCGCCGCGTGATCTGCAGACCTACGTCCCCGACCACACCGCGCAGCTGTGAGCCCCACCGTCCTGGGAGGGCTCCACCTGCGCCCCCGGGCCGCTCAGCCCTCCCACGACCAGTCGGCCACCTCGGGCATGTCCATGCCGTGCTCGCGGATCCAGTCGTGGTGGTGCTGCCGGGCGTCCGCCATGCGCTGGCGCAGGGCGGCCGACCGGACCGCCAGACCGGGGACGCGGTCGATGACGTCCATGACGAGGCGGTAGCGGTCCAGGTCGTTGCGCACGACCATGTCGAAGGGTGTGGTCGTGGTGCCGATCTCCTTGTAGCCGCGCACGTGCAGGTGCTTGTGGCCGGTACGCCGGTAGGCGAGGCGGTGGATCAGCCACGGGTAGCCGTGGTACGCGAAGATGACCGGCTTGTCGGTGGTGAAGAGGCCGTCGTACTCGAAGTCGGTCATACCGTGCGGATGCTCCTCGCTCGGCAGCAGGCGGGCGATGTCGACGACGTTCACCACGCGCACCGCCAGCTCGGGCAGCTCGCGGCGCAGCAGTTGGGCCGCCGCCAGCACCTCCTGTGTGGGCACGTCGCCCGCGCAGCCCAGTACGACGTCCGGCTCACGGGTGCCGTCCTCGGTGCCGGCCCAGTCCCAGATTCCGGCGCCGCGCGCGCAGTGGGCCGTCGCCTGTCGCATCGACAGCCAGTCGAAGCAGGGCTGCTTGCCGGCCACGATCACGTTGACGTAGTCGCGGCTGCGCAGCACATGGTCGGCCATCGACAGCAGGGTGTTGGTGTCCGGCGGGAAGTAGACCCGTACCGCCTCGGGGCTCTTGTTGAGGATGTGGTCCACGAAACCGGGGTCCTGGTGCGAGAAGCCGTTGTGGTCCTGGCGCCACACATGGGAGGTGAGCAGGTAGTTGAGGGAGGCGATGGGGGCGCGCCAGGGCAGGCGGCGGGTGGTGCGCAGCCACTTGATGTGCTGGTTGACCATGGAGTCGACGATGTGCGCGAACGCCTCGTAGCAGGAGAACAGTCCGTGCCGGCCGGTGAGGAGGTAGCCCTCCAGCCAGCCCTGGCAGGTGTGTTCGGAGAGGATCTCCATGACTCGGCCGTGCCGGTCGAGGTGTTCGTCGACGGGCAGGGTCGCGGCCTGCCAGGCCTTGCCGCTGGCGCCGTAGACGGCCTGCAGCCGGTTGGAGGCCGTCTCGTCGGGGCCGACCAGGCGGAAGTCACGGCGGTCGGCGGTGGCGGCCATGACGTCCTGGAGCATGTCGCCGAGGACACGCGTCGGTTCGTGCAGGGTGGCGCCGGGCTTGTCGACCGCCACGGCGTACCTCTCCAGTGGCGGCAGGGGCAGCTCGCGCAGCAGGAGTCCGCCGTTGGCGTGCGGGGTGGCCCCGAGCCTGCGGGATCCCTCGGGGATGCAGGCGAGGACGTCCGGGCGCGGGGCGCCGCGCTCGTCGAACAGCTCCTCGGGGCGGTAGGACCGCAGCCACTGCTCCAGTTGGCGCAGGTGCTCGGGGTTGTCCCGGACGGTGGCGAGCGGCACCTGGTGGGAGCGCCAGGTGCCCTCGACGGGCAGGCCGTCGACCTCGGCCGGGCCGGTCCAGCCCTTCGGCGTGCGCAGCACGATCACCGGCCAGCGGGGCCGGTTCGTGGCCCCGTCCTCGCGGGCGGCCCGCTGCAGGGCCGTGATGCGGTCGACGGCGATGTCCATGGCCTCGGCCATCGCGCGGTGTACGGCGGCCGGGTCGTCGCCCGTGACATGGATCGGATCGTGGCCGTAGCCCCTGAGCAGGTCGTCGAGTTCCGCCTCGGGGAGCCGGGCCAGCACGGTCGGGTTGGCGATCTTGTAGCCGTTGAGGTGCAGGATCGGCAGGACGGCGCCGTCGTCGACCGGGTCGAGGAACTTGTTGGAGTGCCAGGACGCGGCGAGCGGTCCGGTCTCCGCCTCGCCGTCGCCGATCACACAGGCGACCAGCAGATCCGGATTGTCCAGGGCGGCGCCGTAGGCATGGGCGAGGGAGTATCCCAGCTCGCCTCCTTCGTGGATGGAGCCCGGGGTCTCCGGCGCGACGTGGCTGGGCACCCCGCCGGGGAAGGAGAACTGCTTGAACAGCCGGGCCATGCCCGCGGCGTCCCGGGTGATGTCCGGATAGGTCTCGGTGTACGACCCCTCCAGCCAGGAGTTGGCCAGGACGGCGGGACCCCCGTGGCCCGGTCCCCAGATGCACAGGGCGTTCAGGCCGCGGGCCTTGATGAGGCGGTTGAGGTGGGTGTGCACGAGGTTGAGGCCGGGTGAGGTGCCCCAGTGACCCAGCAGGCGCGGCTTGATGTGCTCCGGGCGCAGCGGTTCGGTCAGCAGGGGGTTGGCCATGAGGTAGATCTGGCCGACGGAGAGGTAGTTCGCGGCGCGCCAGTGGGCGTCCAGCGTGGCGAGCTCCTCGTCCGTGAGCCCGGCGGGCGCCTGCTGCGTGTCGACGGACATCGGGATTCCTTCCGGATCGGACGGCGGTCGGGGCGTGACGCATGCCCGGGCGGGCACGGCACCCACCCTGCGGCGGACCGCCGGGTACCCGACAGGGCCGTTCGGTCCACGGCCGCCGGCAATGCGGCCCCTTCGGGCCGGCTCAGGGCTGAGGTCCACCCCGTACAGCGTCCGTCCACCGTGGGGCGCCGGCTCGGTGACGAGCTCCGACTGGAGGTGCGGGACCACTCTTGGGGTACGGCCTCCACACCGTGCCCCGGTACCCGACGGCCTCGCATTCTCAGTGCAGCGGCCCTCGCAGGGGTGCGCGGGGCGCCCGGCGCGGAGCCGTCCAGGCGTTGAGTTCGATCAGCCGGACGACCCGGTAGCGGTGTGGTCTGAAGGGCTCGTAGAACTCCTCGATCTCGTCGTCCGCCAGCGGTCGGCCGAGCAGGGCCATCCCGGTCATGCGGCCGAGGTGGTAGTCGCCCAGCGGCAGCGCATCGGCGTCGCCGAGAGCGCGGTGACCGACCTGGGCGGCCGTCCAGGTGCCGATGCCGGGCAGCTTCGCCATCAGCTCGTACGCCCGGGCCGGGTCACCGGCGGCCCGGTCGAGCCGTGCGGCGTGGCGGGCGGTCTGGATGACGGTGCGGGAGCGCTGCAGGTCGACGCCGGCCCGGCGCCATTCCCGGCTCGGGAGCTTCCGCCACACCCCGGGTGAGGGCGGAACCCTCATGCCCAGGGGCGCGGGACCGGGCGCCGGCTCTCCATGGGCCCGGACCAGGCGGGTGAAGGACGCGGCGGCGTCCAGGCCGATCACACGCTGTTCGATGACCGCCGGGACGAGCGCTTCGAAGAGGCGCCCGGTGCACGGCACACGCAGGCCCGGCGTATGCCGGCAGGCGGCACGGAGCACCGGATGCCCGGGCCGGAACAGGTCGGGCCGGTCCTCCGCGCCCAGCTCGGTACGGATGCCGTCGACGAGTTCGGCGGCCCCGGCTCCCCAGGCGTCGATGTGGAGATCGTCCAGGCGCCGCTGCCGGATGCGGTATGTCACCGGTCCGGAGCCGGTCAGCGCCGTGCGCCACAGGGTGCCGTCTGCCTCGACGCGGTGCGTGGGGTCGTCGGGTCCGCGGCGCAGACTCTCCAGGGTCAGCCGCGCGTCCACGGCGAAGCCGGGCTGCCAGTGCAGGGAGCGGTCGGGGGGCTGGTGCATGTCCTGCCTGCGTTGCGTGAGCGGGAGCCGGTCACGAAGTCCATCCTGACGCCGACGGCGCGTCCGCTCGAATCGGCGTGCCGGGACCGGTGGGGAGAGCGGCGCGGCGTGTGCCGGCACGCAAACCGATCACTTCGAGGAGGAGGCCGTGGCGGGCGCCCCCGGCACCGTGCGGTCGGGGGCCTGCCGCATCTGGAGGAAGTGGCCGTGCCATGTGTGATACCAGACCGTGCTGGTGGTCGCGTTGACGGAGAGCATGCCGACGATGTGGTGATCGCGCAGGGTGTGCAGGGTGTAGTAGCCGGGGAACCGGTCGGCTTCGGCGGCGTGCAGCCCGGTGTGGTGCCGGCTCAGCCACTGTCGGCGTTCCGTACCGCCTGACCGGGCCCGACCGCCGGTGCGCCGGTCCGGTGGGGTGCGGGCATCATGCCGTAGACCGTGTTCCACATCATGGCCGGGCCGTACTCCGGGTGCACTGTGCCGCTGCGGGGGTCGATGAGGACTTCGGTGCAGGCCGGCCGGCGCGGTCGAGGAGTTCGGCGTAGTAGCCGTTGCCGAACCGCATGACCTCGCCGACGCGCAGGTCCCACCGGTCGGCGAAGCGCCCGGCGGCACGGTCCGCATCGGCCGTGCCGCGGACGGGGCCCTAGCGGGAGACGGCGCCCGTCATCACCCCGGGCCCCGGACGCCAGGGCCCGGAACCGACGCCCATGACCCACACGAGCGAGGCGATGAGCGCGGCCACCGCGGCGACCAGCACTGCCAGGAAGAGCCCCCGGCGCGCCGCCCCGGTCATCGGGGCCCTGGCTTGTGAGCGGCGAGGCGTTGGCGGGCCTCGGTGTAGGTGTCCGTGTCGATCTCGCCCGTGGCGAAGCGCCGGTCGAGGATCTCCTCCGGCGTTTCTCGCGGTTCCGGAGCGCGGGGGGCGCTCGCGCCACGTGTGGTCGGGTGGTGGGCGAAGCGGATCCCCGCCCACACGGCGAGAGCGATCAGCGCGATCCACAGCAACGGCATGAAGGCCATCCACGCCCAGCCGCCATCCCAGTACATCATCGCCGCTCACCTGCCCAGGAGGTCCTGCTCGGGTCCTGCTCCCACTGTCCCCCGGGAGCGGAGAACGGCGGCAGGGGCCCTTCGGCCTCATCGCCCGTACCTGTCGGGCACTTCTGCGCCCCGGGTTCAAATACCCCCGGGGGTACTCGTGCTACCGTCGACATATACCCCGGGGGGTAATCGCACCAGAAGGGAGTCCCCGTGTTCTTCGTCGACACGATCGAGGTGGCCGGGCTCGGCAACCGCAGCTATCTGGCGGGCGGCGAGCGGACGGCCGTGGTGGTCGACCCGCCCCGCGACATCGACCAGGTGATCGCCGCCGCCGCACGGCGCGGGGTGCGGATATCCCACGTCGTCGAGACGCACCTCCACAACGACTACGTCACCGGCGGACTGGAGCTGGCCCGGGTCACGGGCGCCGGCTACCTGGTCCCCGCCGCGGCCCGGGTCTCGTACGAGCGCGTCCCGGTGCGCGACGGCGACCGCCACGAGATCGACGCCGGCGCCGGACTGGTGCTGCGCGCGATCGCGACGCCCGGCCACACCCCGCACCACACCTCGTACGCACTTGAGGAGAACGGCACGGCCGTCGCCGTGTTCACCGGCGGCTCACTGCTGATCGGCACCGTCGGCCGGCCCGACCTGGTCGAACCACGGCTGACGGAAGACCTCGCCCGGGCCCAGCACGCCTCCGCGCACCGTCTGGCCACCGAGCTGCCGGACGACGCCGCCGTGCTGCCCACGCACGGCTTCGGCAGCTTCTGCTCGGCCGGCCAGGCGGAGGGCACGTCCACCACGATCGGCAAGGAGAAGGCATCCAACGCGGCCCTGACCCGGGAGGTGGACGGTTTCGTCGCCGAGTTGCTCGCCGGTCTGGACGCCGTTCCCGCCTACTACGCCCACATGGGCCCGACCAACGCCGCGGGGCCCGCACCCCTCGACCTGACCCCGCCCGCCCTCGCGGACGCTGACGAGATCGCCGGCCGGCTCGCCGCCGGGGAGTGGGTGGTAGACCTACGCAACCGGGTCGCCTTCGCCGCAGGGCATGTCGCCGGCTCGCTCAACTTCGAGGCCGAGGGACAGCTCGCCACCTACCTGGCCTGGCTGATCCCATGGGGCAAGCCGGTGACCCTGCTCGCCGAGTCGACCGATCAACTGGCTGCCGCCCAGCGCGAGTTGGCCCGGGTCGGCATCGACCGCCCGGCCGCCGCGGCCACCGGAGACCCGGCTCACTGGACACGGGAGGGCGAAGCCCTCGCCACCTTCCCGCGGGCCACGTTCGCCGACCTCGTGGAGCACCCCGGGGACGGCATCGTCGTCCTGGACGTCCGCCGGGACGCGGAGCGTGCGTCGGGCCATGTGCGGGGATCGGTCCACATCCCCGTCCACGCCCTGCACCGCCGCCTCGACGAGGTGCCCGCCGGGCAGGTGTGGGTGCACTGCGCCGGCGGCATGCGCGCCGCCATCGCCGCCTCCCTGCTGGACGCCGCGGGCCGTGACGTCGTCGCGGTCGACGACCGCTTCGACTCGGCCGAGCAGGCCGGGCTCACCGTCCGCACCCCATGACGGCGTCCGCCGCAGAACACCGCAGCCGAGAAGAAGAACTGGAGCGAGAACCACGATGAGCCTCTTCGGACGCGGCCGGGGCGGCCCGGCGCGGGTGACCGTGCGGGAAGCCGCCGCCTGCACAGAGCATGGGCACACGCCCACAACCAGCGGGGCCTCCTCCCTGTTGCTCGACGTGCGCGAAGCGGGCGAGTGGCAGGCCGGCCACGCCCCCGGCGCCGTACACCTGCCCCTCACGGCGTTGGCCGCCGGAGCAGGGCTCCCCGCCCACGCGCCGAAGCGGCCGGTCATCGTGATCTGCCGTTCGGGCCGCCGCTCCCTGAAAGCCGTCGAACTGCTGCGGGCCAGGGGTGTCGAGGCCGTCGACGTCATCGGCGGCATGCAGGAGTGGGCCGCGGCGGGCCTGCCGGTCGTGGACGCGCTGGGCGGGAACGGGACCGTCGCGTGAGCGCTGTGATACTCGCGCTGATCGCCGGGGCCGTCATCGGCGTGGCG
Organism: Streptomyces sp. NPDC050743; assembly: GCF_044456925.1. Classification (NCBI taxonomy): domain Bacteria; kingdom Bacillati; phylum Actinomycetota; class Actinomycetes; order Kitasatosporales; family Streptomycetaceae; genus Streptomyces; species Streptomyces sp. NPDC050743. Next base: position 123,905 of record NZ_JBITGJ010000022.1, on the reverse strand, counting down.
CTCGGCGCCCTGGGCGGCGGCGGCAGTGTGCTCGCCGTGCCCGCCCTGATCTACCTGCTCGGTTTCACCCCGGTCGCGGCCACCACGGCCAGTCTGGTGATCGTCACCGTCACCTCCGCCACCGCCCTGTCGGTGCACGCCCGCGACGGGCACGTCCGCTGGCGTACGGGGCTGCTGTTCGCGGCGGCCGGGATCGGCCCGGCCATGCTGGGCGGCGCGCTCGCCGGACGCGTGCCGGCGGCCGTGCTGACCGTGGCCTTCGCCGTGGTCGCGGCCGCCGCCGCGGTACGCATGCTCAGGCCCCGCTCCGCATCGGACAACACGGTCCATGTGCGGCCCGGCCGGGCGGCGGCCTGCGGTGCCGGACTGGGCGCGGTCACCGGCGTGCTCGGCGTGGGAGGCGGCTTCCTCGCCGTCCCCGCCCTGGTCGACGTCCTCGGCATGCGGATGCGAGCGGCCGTGGGCACGAGCCTGCTCGTCATCACCGTCAACTCGCTTGCGGCGCTGGCGATGCGCGCCGGGACGGCCGAGGGTCTGGACTGGTCCGTCATCGGGCCGTTCGCCGGAGCGGCGATCCTGGGCGCCTGGGACGGCAAGCGCCTGTCGGCGAAGCTGTCCGGGCACACCCTGCAGCGCCTCTTCGCCCTCGTTCTGCTGGCGGTGGCGGGTTTCATGCTGGTCGACGCGGTGGTGGCATGACCGCGCGACCGCGCTCGCCCACGCCGGCGAGATCGCCTACGCCAGCGAGAGGAACAGCTTCTCCAGCCGCGCGCGCATCGCCTCGGTGTCCTCGCCGTTCTTGCGGCCCGATTCGATGTCGGCCACGCACTGCTGCAGGCCGGTGGCGATGATCGCGAAGCCGGCCCGGTCGAGGGCCCGCGAGGCGGCGGCCAGCTGCGTGATGACGTCCTCGCAGTCCCGCCCCTCCTCGATCATCCGGATCACGCCGGAGATCTGGCCCTGCGCACGCCGCAGCCGGTTCAGCACGGCCCTCAGGGACGCGCCCTCAAGCTCCAGTTCCACGATCACTCCTCGAAAAAATACCCCTAGGGGTACTGTACGTCCCGGTTCGGGACGGCGGCGACCATCAAGGATCACATCTGCCATGACCACGACCCCCCTCACCCTCGACACCGACCAGGCCCGCGCCCGGCTGGCCGAACTCACCGTCATCGACGTGCGCACCCCCGGCGAGTTCGCCTCCGGCCACCTGCCCGGTGCCCTCAACATCCCCCTGGACCGGATCCGGCGCGCGCTGCCCGAGATACGGCATGCCGCCGGGCGCGGCGACATCCTCATGGTGTGTGCCTCGGGCGCCCGCTCGGAGAGCGCGGGCCGGCTCCTGGCCGAAGAGGGCATCCCGACGGCCACCCTCACCGGCGGCACCAGCGCCTGGGCCGGCGCCGGACTCGACCTGCACCGGCCGGCCGCCTGCGACACCCGGGCCGGCTGGAGCATGGAGCGGCAGGTGCGCTTCACCGCGGGCACGGTCGTACTCCTGGGCCTGCTCCTCGGCCTGCTGGTGCATCCGGCCTTCCAGCTCCTCTCGGCCGGCATCGCGGGCGGCCTCGTCTTCTCGGCACTCACCGACACCTGCGGCATGGCCGTGATGCTGGGCAAGCTGCCCCACAACCGCCCCCGCACGGCGGACCTCGCCGCGACCCTCGCCGCACTGCGCCGCGGCTGACCGCCGGCGCGCCGACGGACGGAGGCCGGCTCCCTCGTCAGGAACCGCTGTTCCGCGGCCGGGCATCGGCGGGCTGCTCGGCCGCACCGACCCGCTGAAGGAGCAGGCGGGCCAGACCGCGTGCCTCGTCCGGGGTGAGCGCCGCCCACACTCCCGGCACGCCGCCCTGGTCCGCCCCCACGTCCAGGGCTATCCGGCTGACGGGCCGGTCCGGGTGTCCGAGGAGCAGGGACCGTACCTCGATCCTGCGCCCGCACCTCGTGACCAGAAGGGTCTCCTCGGTACCGCTCTCCTCGGTCCCGCAGAGCCGGTCCTCCACTGCCGTCGTCATCGGTGTCACACTCCTCCGCCGCTCGCATCCGACCCCAGCGGTCGCCACCCCTGCGGCCGTTCATACCCGGTGGGGTATGAGGAACAGCGCTTCGCGCGCGGGAGTTGTTCCCGCTTGGTCCCCGGGCGTATGGCCCGCGGCGCCCGCACATCGAACCGTCGCGACGCCCCGCACCGGTTGTGGGCGTCGACGGATCGGACTCGTGTCTGCTCGCGGTCCGCGCGCCGCAGCCCGGTGCCTGGCGCGGCCGTGCTCAGCCGAACAGACTGCGTACCCTGATCGTCTCCACGTGCCGCCACGAGCCGCCGGGCAGCAGCAGCCAGTCGCCCTTCGTCGACGAGGCCCGGCGTACGACGGCGGGCCGTGCCGCCCTGCGCGTCGGCAGCCGCGACCCACAACCCTGTGCTCCGGCCTGCGGCCGGGCGAACGTCATCTTGCTCATGGCTCCTCCCGCGGCATCAAGCGCGGTACGTCACTCGCGTTCGCCTGCATGAGCACCCCCAAACATCTTCGTCCTTTTCTCAGCGGATCGCCCTCGGACACGTGGTCCTGGCGAGATCGCGGGACCGCGTGCAGCGTGGAAGCGAACGTGGCCGTTCGACGGGGTGGGAGAGCCGTAGGAAGGTGGGACACATGGACAGGGATGCCTCCGAGCCCCGGGTGGTCGTCGGTGTCGACGGATCGCCGTCCTCGTACAACGCCCTGCGCTGGGCCGTCCGGTACGCGGGCCTGATCGGCGCCGTCGTGGACGCGGTCGCGGTGTGGGAGCTGCCGGGGCTCTACGGCTGGTCGGCGCCCGCCGTGGACAAGGACTTCGACCAGGACGAGGCCCGGCAGCGAGTGCGGAAGGAGCTGACCGACGTGCTCGGTGCGGACGCGGCCGACTCGGTCCGCACCCATGTGGTGCACGGCAACCCCGCCGACGTGCTGCTGCGGGCCGCCGAGGGAGCCGAGGCCCTGGTCGTCGGGGGCCGGGGCAGGGGCGGGTTCGCCGCCGCCCTCCTCGGCTCGGTCAGCCATCATGTGTCGCAGCACGCGAGCTGCCCGGTCGTGATCGTGCATCCTCACAAGCGGTGACCCGCGCCGGGAGACGGTCGGTGACCTGATGCCCGGCACCCGCTGCCCGGTCCGTTCACGGCGCGTGCGAGGGCGGTCCCGGTGGTTCCCGCAGCACGCTCCAGGCGACCGGACCCAGCAGGTCGGCCAGCCGCCGGAAGACGTCCAGCAGGAGGTCGTCGATCGTCACCACACCCACCGGACGGCGTCCGTCCAGCACCGGCAGGCGGCGCACGCCGCTGCGGCGAAAGGCGCGATAGGCCGTCTGGACGTCGTCCGCGGCGTCCACCGTGACCACCTCCGCAGACATCACCGCTTCGACCGCTGTGGCCGGGGGCAGCCCGGCGCCCAGCCCGCGCACCGCTATGTCGCGGTCGGTGACGATGCCGCGCAGCGTCCCCTCCTCGACGACGAGGACGGAGCCCACGCCGGACCCGGACATCCTCCGGGTCACCTCGCTCAGGGTTTCGTGCGGTGGGACGGCCACCGCGGGAGCGGTCATCACCTCGGACACCTTCACGCGGCTTCTCCCTCGGGGGTGGCGCGGCGTCGCAGCCGGGCGCGACGCGCGCACGGTTCGGGTACGCGGACGCTCAGGCCCGCGTCGGCGGAACGACGAGGATGGGGCAGCGGGCGTAGTGCAGCACTCCCTGGCTGACCGAGCCCAGCAGCATCCCCGTGAAGCCACCGTGCCCTCGCGTGCCGACCACCAGGCCCAGTGCGTGGGAGGAGGCGTCGGTGAGGACCTGCACCGGATGCCCGACGACCAGTTCGTGCCGCAGATCCACGTCGGGATAGCGGGCATGGCGTCCGGCCACCGTCTCCGAGAGCAGCCGTCGGCACTCCTGCTGGGCCCCGAACTCGTCGAAGATCCTCAGCAATCCGGGCTGCCAGACATACAGTGCCCGCACCTCGGCGCCGCGCAGCGAAGCCTCCTCGAACGCCAGGTCCACGGCGGCGGCCGAGTGCTCGCTGCCGTCGACGCCCACGACGTAGAAGGCGGGCTCCTGGGAGACGTACTCGGCCGCTTCCGGCACGACCACCACCGGGCAGTGCGACCGTGCCATCAGGGGCAGGGCGACCGAAGCGGAGCCGAACGCCTCCTGTGCCCGGCTGAGGTGCTGCGGGCCCAGCACGACGGCCGTGGCGGTGCGGCTCTCCTCGCCCAGCACCCACGCGGGGTCGCCTTCGGCGAGTACGGCGTCCACCTCGACCTCGGGATGCCGCATCGCAATGAAATCCACGGCTTCGGCGAGGACCTGCTTGCCACTCCGGTGCAGCCCCTCGTTCCACTCCTCCCAGGACGGCGGGACGTCCGGCCCGCGTTCCCCCCTGGTCGGCACGCCCTCGGCGCGGACCGGTCGCAGCGGCACCCGTCGGCGGGCCGCCTCGTCGGCCGCCCAGGCCAGTGCCGTCCGCCGGGCGGGATCGGTCTCCACACCGACCACGATCGGCCGGCGCTCACTCGGCACGGACATGATCGCCTCCAGCCGGGAAGTACGGGGTGACTCGTCCGCCGTCGGACCGGCACACGTCGTGGGCCACGTCGCCGGCCGTGGTGTCGCTTCGCCTGGGTGGTGCGGGCGTGGTCATGGTCCTCGCCTCCTTGCCGCGGTGGCGCGGTCTGTGCCGCCGCGGGCCCGTCCGGGGTCTTGCCGCGGCGATCCCGTCCCATGCAAGTCGCGCACCGTGCGAGGTGCCAGGGGCCGTTGGTCCCTGCCTCGGGCGGGTCGGCCTCATCGGCGGCCGGAGTCCGCACTTCGGCGCCCGGCCCCTCCAGCGCCCGCGATGGACCACCCGGACCGGATCGCGGCGCGTTTCCTCGCCTCCAGTGTGACCACGCCCGGAACGGGCAAATAGGACCTTGAGGACTCATGACATGGGCTGTTCGGCCTCAACACGGCAACGCCGGGCGCGGTGCACTGGAATCAGGCGACGACCGAGGAGGTACGGCCATGGGCACACTCACCCGCATGCAGAGGATCCCCTTCCCGGACATGCCGGACTGGTTCGAGACCATTCCGAGCAAGTTCGCGATGTCCTCTGTCCGCATCGAGGACTACACGGAGAACGACCGTTACGTCTTGCGTGCCGAGCTTCCGGGCATGTCCCCCGAGGACATCGACGTCGTCATCGGCGACGGGGTGCTCACGGTGAAGGCCGAGCGCGCCGAGCGGGACGTGGACAAGAACCACAGCGAGATCCGGTACGGCGCGATGAGCCGCAGTGTGACGCTGCCGCCGGGCGCCGACGAGGACGACGTCACGGCCGACTACACCGACGGGATGCTGACGGTCAGCGTCGGCCTGAGCACCGAGAAGGCCGAGGCCAGGCACGTCCAGATCAGGCACGGCAGCTGATCCGTCCGTTCACGCACCGGCGGGCTCCGTGCGGGCACGCCGGTGCAGGGCGCCGCGCGGGAATCTCAGCGGTCCGGGCCTGCCCCGGAGTTCCGCGGCTCCAGGTGGGACGCGAGGACCGCCGCCTGGACCCGCCGCTGGACTCCCAGCTTCGCCAGCATCCGCGAGATGTGGTTCTTCACCGTCTTCTCCGACAGGTACAGCCGCTTGCCGATCTCGCGGTTGGTGAGACCGTCGCCGATCAGGGCGAGGATGTCGCGTTCGCGCGGTGACAGGCTCGCCAGCTCGGCCGGCACCGACGAGGTCTGCGCCGGGTCGGTGCGCAGGGAGCGCATCAGGCGGGCCGTGGTCGCCGGGTCGAGCATGGACTGTCCCGAGGCGACGGTACGCACGGCGGAGACGAGGTCGGAGCCCTTGATCTGCTTCAGCACATAGCCGGATGCTCCGGCCATGATGGCGTCCAGCAGGGCGTCCTCGTCGTCGAACGAGGTCAGCATCAGACACGCCAGCTCCGGCATCAGGCTGCGCAGCTCCCGGCACACCGAGATGCCGTCCCCGTCCGGAAGCCGCACGTCGAGCACGGCGACGCGCGGGCACAGCGCGGGCGCGCGGGTGAGCGCGTGCTCGGCGGTGTCCGCGTCACCGACCACGCGGATGTCCGGTTCGGCGTCGAGCAGGTCGGCCAGGCCGCGGCGTACGACCTCGTGGTCGTCCAGCAGGAACACCCGGATCGGATTCTGCTCCGTGAAGGTGTGTGTCTCGGTCATGACGACCTCTCGTTCCCCGGGGGAAGGACCGATTGCGGGCTGCCCACGAGGCCGATCATCCGTCCGGCGGTGCCGCATGGACTAGGGCCGAGCGGCCCCAGTCACCCCGTGGTCGTCGTGCGCGAGGTCGAAGCACACGTCCACCACGCCTTCCACGGCCCGCACCAGGCGCGCGGCCACCGGGACCAGGGCGGTGTCGCGGACCCGGCCCGTCAGCGTGACGACCGCGTCGTGCACGTCCACCTGGATGGCCGAGCTCGGCGGCGGGAAGAGGTACGACACGATCTCGCGCCGGACCTCCTCGGCGATGTCCTCGTCGTCGCGCATGAAGACCTTGAGCAGGTCGGCGCGGCTGACGATGCCCGCCAGCAGACCGGCCGCGTCCACCACGGGCAGCCTCTTGACGCCCTCGCGCGCCATGATGCGGGCGGCTTCGGCGAGGGTGGCGTTCGCCCGGACCGTGACGGCGGGCGACGACATGAGGTGCTCCGCGGTGAGGGCGCCTGCCTTCGCCATGTCGACCGGCCGGCGCAACTGGAGGTAGCCGGTCTGCGGGTCGTCCCGCAGTTCCTCCGTGGGCAGCAGGTCGGCCTCGGAGACCACGCCGACCACCCGGCCCTCGCCCTCGATCACGGGCAGGGCGCTGACCTGCCAGTCCTGCAGCAGCCGCACGATCTCCTTGAAGGGGGCGTGGCGCCCCACGGCGGCGACCGTCTGGGTCATGACATCGCTGACGATGTGCGGGGTGCCATACATGGTGACCTCCGTATGGCCGTGGCGGCCGGTCCGTTCCCAGCATGTGCCGGTGCCGGAGACCCGGCCAGGGGCCACCGGTCCCCGAGGTGGGCCGTTCGGCTCCCGGCCCGACCGGATCCACGCGGTGGCGCCATGCTGGACAGTGGACGCGTCGTGCCGGGAGGTGGAGACGATGACCCGAACGGTCACGGTTGGTCTCGACGGCTCGCCCGAGAGCCGGGCCGCGGCCGAATGGGCGGCACGCGAGGCAGCGTTGCGCGGTCTGCCGCTGAAGATCGTCCACGTCTGGGAGCCGGTGCCGCAGCCCGTGGCCCAGGCCCCGCTGCCCGGTGGCGAGACCCGGCAGCGCTGGACCGAGGAGGTGTCCCGTGAGGCCGCCGAAGGGCTGCGGCTGCGCCATCCCGGTGTCGAGGTCGTCACCGACCGACTCACCGGGAGTCCGGTCGACGCCCTGACCGAGGCGGCCGACTCCGCCGAGCTGATGGTGCTGGGCTCGCGCGGCTTCGGCGGGATCACCGGCTTCGTGGTCGGCTCGGTCAGCCTGGCCGTCCTCGCCCACGCCGAACGTCCTGTGGTACTGGTCCGCGCCGGAGAGCAGGCCGCCGACGAGCACAAGGCGGACCCGGCGGGCGTGCCGTCCACCGCGACCCCCTTCCGGCCCGTCGTCCTCGGCCTCGACCTCGGCACCCCCGACGAGACGCTGCTCGGGTTCGCCTTCGACGCCGCCGCCCGCCGCGGCGCGTCCCTCCGGGTCGTGCACGGCTGGAGCGGGCCGCCCGCCTCCTTCCACCACCTCCACGGTGACGCCGGGCTCCACGACCAGCTCGCCCGCGGGCAGGCCAAGGCCCTGACCGAACTGCTGCGCTCCTGGCGGCAGAAGTTCCCAGACGTGGAAGCGATCGAGGCGAGCCGGTGCGGCAGCGCCGCGCAGGTTCTCGTGGACGCCTCCCGCGAGACCTCCCTCGTCGTCGTGGGCCGGCGCGTCCGCACCAGCCCGCTCGGCGCCCACATCGGCCACGTGGCGCACGCCGTGCTGCACCATGTCGTGGCCCCGGTCGCCGTGGTTCCGCACGGCTGATTCCCCGAGGGAGCGGTGAGCACGATGGACCTTCCGATCGTCGTCGGCATCGACGGTTCCGGCCCGAGCCTGCGGGCCGTCGACTGGGCGGCCGACGAGGCCGCCCTGCGCGGGGCCCCGCTCCGGCTGGTGTACGCCTCCCTCTGGGATCGCTACGAAGGCGCCCTGCTCGCGCAGGAACTCGACAAGCCGCTGGAGGAGGTGATGGCCCGGGATGTCGTCGGTACGGCCGAGGAGCGCGCCCGGCGACGCCGGCCGGAGCTGCGGATCACCACCGATGTGCTGCCCGAGGACCCGGAGTACGGACTCGTACGGGAGAGCGGTACCGCCCTCGCCGTGGTGCTGGGGTGTCGTGGCCGCAGCGGCATGGCCGAGGCGCTGCTGGGTTCCGTCAGCCTCTCGGTCGCCGCGCACGCGCACTGCCCGGCGATCGTGCTGCGCGACGGCCACGACGGCCCGGCCCGCACCGGCAACCGGGGTCGGATCGCGCTGGGGGTGGGCCGCGACCCGGCCGGCTCGGCAGGCTCGGCCGCCGTACGGTTCGCCGTCGAGGAGGCGGCTTTGCGCGGGGCCCGCCTGGAAGCCGTACGGGCCTGGCGGCGGCCGGGGCACGCGAGCACCGGTCACCCTCCTCCTGACTTCGCCCAAGGGGACGCCCGGTTCACGGGCGAGCCGGCACAGCAGCAGGCCGTCGAGGTGCTGGAGCAGGCCCTGCGGGACGCACCGGCCGAGCTGCGGGTGGAGCGCCGCACCGTCGAGGGCCATGCCCGCGACGCCCTGGTCGCCGTCTCCCGCGAGGCCGACCTGCTCGTCGTCGGGGCCCGGCGCAGGCACGCTCACTTCGGCCTCCAGCTCGGCCGCGTCGCCCACGGGGTGCTGCACCACGCGGCCTGCCCGGTGGCCGTCGTACCGGAACCCGCCTGACCTTCCCGGCCCGCACAGCCGCCGGTCCGTGTCAGCCCGACCTGTGGCCCCAGCGGGGCTCCACCTGGTCCCACTCCCGGTCCCAGCGGGCCATGCGCCGCCGGTCGAGCCACACGCGTCCGAGCGCTCCCGCCCCGTACACCGGGGCGGCGACGGCCAGGGCGGCCGCCGCGCCGAAAAGGCCGGCCTCGATCGCGCCCTCGGTGGGGTTCGCCGGCTTCGCGGGGGTGAGGACGCCCTGGTCGTCCTGCCAGACCACCACCCGGGCGCCGGCCTTCAGACCGCTGTCGACGAGCGTGATACCGGTGCGGTCGGTGCCGTCCGGTGCGGTCCAGCGCACCGTCGCCCGGACCAGGCCGTCCACCGGCCAGGCGGCCGTACTGTCCTGTGGTGCGTCGGCGAGCAGTACGGCACGGACGGGATGCCGGTGGGCGCGCTGCGCCGCGAACACATCCCCGGCTGCGCATGCGGTCAGCACCCCGGCGACGGCCCCGCCGACCACGACCACGATCCAGACGGCGAGGACGAGCCAGGCCTCCACGGCGTCCTCGCGTCGCCACAGCGGATTGCTGCGCCGACGCCACGGCCCCGGCTTCGCGTTCATCGCGCCGCTCAGCCCTGGGACCCCGGCAGCGGCTGAGGGAGTCGGGTGTGCACCTCGAAGACGTCCCCCAGCCCGATAACCCACAGCATGCGCCGGAGGCTCGCACTCTCCGTGATCAGCCGCAGCCGGCCCTCCCGGGCCAGCGTCCGGTTGCGGGCGCGGCACAGGACCCCGATTCCGGCGCAGTCGATGAACGTGACGGGCCGCAGGTCGAGCACCAGGTCGAGCTCGTGGCGGGTGGTGAGCGCGTCGAGCCGCAGCGACAGCGCGGGGGCGGTGAGCACGTCCATCACGCCGTGCAGGGACACGACGGTTGCTCCGCCGGCCACGCGGGGGGCCACATGCACTTCCTGTGCGGTGTGGTGCTCCGCCACGTGAGCCGGGTCGTTCTCGGACATGACACGAGCGAACCCGGCCCTCCGGGCCGAACGGTAGGGCCATCCGGCCCAGACCGCGGGTCCGTACGGGTCACTGCCCGGCCTCGCGACAGCCGCGGACCCCGATGGGCACCGTCCGGCCGCGGGCGAGGGCCGGACGGCCCAAGCGGCACCGCCGCCTTGCCGACGAAACTGAAGGCGCGGGCCGTTCCGGCGCCGTGCCCCGGCAACGCGTTCCCGCGGCGGACCGACGACGAGGCGACGAGGAGCTGCCATGAAGGGCTTCGTTTTCCACGGTCCGGGGCAGGCGTCCTGGCAGGACGTCCCGGACCCCGCCATCAAGGAACCCACCGACGTCATCGTGCAGGTCGGCGCCGTGACCATCTGCGGGACGGATCTGCACATCCTCAAGGGCGACGTACCCGAGGTCCGCTCCGGCACGGTGCTCGGGCACGAGGCGGTCGGCGAGATCGTCGAGGTCGGCGGCGACGTGCGCACCGTACGGCCAGGCGACCGGGTGCTGATCTCCTGCATCACCTCGTGCGGCCGGTGCCGGTTCTGCCGGGACGGCTCGTACGGCCAGTGCAGGGGCGGCGGAGGCTGGATCCTCGGTCACTTGATCGACGGCACCCAGGCCGAGTACGTCCGCGTCCCCTGCGCCGACCTGTCCGTGCATCCGCTGCCCGCCACCGTGCCCGGCGAGGACGCCGTTCTGCTCGCGGACATCTTCCCCACCGCCTACGAGGTCGGCGTCCTCAACGGGCACGTGCGTCCCGGAGACACCGTCGCCATCGTCGGCGCCGGACCCATCGGACTCGCGGCCGTCGCCACGGCGCGCCTGTTCGCCCCGGAACGGATCATCTCGGTCGACCTGGCACCGGCCCGGCTGGAGGCCGCCCGGCGGCTCGGTGCCGACGCCGTCGCCGACGTCCGCGAGGAACCCGGCCAGCTGGTCGCCGATCTGACCGACGGGCTCGGCGCGGACGTGGTCATGGAGGCGGTGGGTGTCCCGGAGAGCTTCGAGCTGTGCACCCGCATGGTCCGCCCCGGCGGGCACGTGGCCAACATCGGGGTGCACGGCAAGCCCGCGACGCTGCACCTCGAAGACCTCTGGATCAAGAACGTGACCATCACGACCGGCCTGGTGGACACCTTCTCCACGCCCACCCTGCTGCGGATGGCCGCCGCCGGCCGGCTGCCGACCCGGCAACTGGTCACCCACACCTTCCCGCTGGACCACATGGAGGAGGCCTACGACGTCTTCTCCCAGGCCGCCGAGACCGGCGCGCTCAAGATCGTCCTCGGCGTCGAGCAGCACGCGGAAGTGGCCGTTCCCGCGGCCTGACGCAGAAGCGGCGCGACGGCCGCGGCCGAACGGACGACCGCGCACGCGGCGACCGGGGCACCGCCGGGCGATCCGGGCCGCTGCCTGGCCGCCCGACGCGTGCCGCTCAGCGAGCAGGCGGACAGCGCTCCTCGGGCGGGCGGAGCGCGTGCGGTGCGGGTGCACATCGAGCCCCGGACGGTGACCGGGCGTCGGAGCACGGTCTGAGAGCGGCTGGGAGCCGCTGCGGCGGCCGGCCGTCAACCGCCCATCGGGGCAGGCGAGTTCGGCCGGACCCCGTGCCCAAGCGGGCGCAGCCGAGATGGCGTCGGCCTCGAACGCGTGCGTGGCTCTCATCTCGGCGAGGGGGGACGGTGCCGCGGTGCCTGCCCGAGCGCACGGACAGCAGCAGGGGATCGTCCGGCAGGCCCCAGCCGGGCCGTCTCGACCAGGTCGGCACTACCGCCGCCGGGCCCGGTCGGCCGAGGCGCTGGTGCGCTGCGTGGCCGGCGCACGCCGGGCGATCGGTTGCCGGATCGCCACTCCGCCCGGGCCGGGAGGGGATACCGTGTGAGAAACCCATCGGTTCGACGCCAGGTGCTGATGGGAACTGGAGGACCTGGTGGACGGTACGGAGGAACCCCGCGTACGCCTGCCGCAGCTGAAACTCGACGAGCTGCTGGAGGAGCTGCAGGCCCGGATCAACGCGGTGCGTGGCACGCAGAACCGTGTGCACAGTCTGCTGGAGGCCGTCCTCTCCGTCGGCCGGGAGCTGGACGTGGAGCAGGTCCTGCACTCCATCGTGGAGACCGCCGCGGTGCTCGTGGACGCCGAGTACGCCGCCCTCGGCGTCATCGGACCGGACGGCACCACGTTGTCCGCCTTCCACACGGTGGGGGTCACCGACGAGCGGATCGCGGCGATCGGGCCCTTCCCGGAGGGCCACGGCATCCTCGGCGAGCTGATCCGGCACCCGCAGCCGCTGCGGATTCCCGAGATCTCCCGGCATCGCGCCTCGTACGGCTTTCCGCCGGGCCACCCGCCGATGAAGAGCTTTCTCGGTGTCCCGATCCGGGTCCGCGACCAGGTCTTCGGCAACCTCTACCTGACCCAGAAGCGCAGCGGCGTGGAATTCGACGAGGAGGACGAGTCGGTGCTGTCCACGCTGGCCGTGGCCGCCGGCGTGGCCATCGACAACGCGCGCCTGTACGAGGACGCCCGGTTGCGCGAGCGCTGGCAGCGGGCGAACGCGGAGATCAGCCACAGCCTGATGTCCGGCTCCGACCGGGCCGAGTCCCTCGGCCTGATCGCCGAGCGTGCCCGGGAGATCTCGGGCTCGGCCCTGGCGGCGGTCGCCATGCCCATGGAGGGCACGAAGTCGCTCACCGTGGAGATCGCCGTCGGCGTGGACGCGGAGGCACACCGGGGACTGGTGCTGCCCATGGGCGAAAGCCTCATGGGGCTGGCGTACACCGCGACCGCGCCGGTCACCAGCGGCGATGTCATCCACGACGCGCGGATCACCCCCGAGCCGCCGCGTTTCGAGGGGCTCGGCCCCGCCGTGGCCGTCCCGATCGGCACGGGTGAGAGCGGGGTGCGTGGCGTGGTCCTGGTGGCCCGCGAAGCCGGCGGGCCGGTCTTCCTCCAGAAGGAGACCGAGTTGCTGCAGGGGTTCGCCGCCCAGGCCGCGATCGCGATGGAGCTGGCCGACCGCAGGCAGGACGCCCAGCAGATCGCGCTGCTGGAGGACCGCGACCGCATCGCCCGCGACCTGCACGACCTCGCCATCCAACGGCTGTTCGCCACCGGGATGACCCTGCAGAGCGCGGGCCGATTCATCGAGCATCCCGAGGCCTCGGAGCGGGTGCTGCGGGCCGTGGACGACCTCGACGAGACCATCAAGATCATCAGATCGACGATCTTCGGGCTGCGGGCCCACACGGGCACCGCCGGCAGCGGTCTGCGGGCGAGGGTCGTCCGCGCGACCGGCGAGGCCACCCCCGTGCTGGGCTTCACCCCCAGCGTGCGCATGGAAGGCCTCGTCGACACCGATGTGCCGCCCGAGATCGCCGAGCACGTCGTGGCCGTGCTGACCGAGGCCCTCATCAACATCGCCCGGCACGCCCACGCCGACCGGGCCCAGGTGGTCCTGACGGCCGACGGCCGCGAGGTACGCCTGAGGGTCTCGGACAACGGCGTGGGCATCCCCTCCGGCGGCCGGCGCAGTGGACTGCTCAACATGGCCGACCGGGCGGAGGACCTCGGCGGAGGGTTCGAGGTGACCGGCCCCGACGGAGGCGGTGCCGTACTCGACTGGCACGTCCCGCTGCCCCACGCCGAGTAGGCCGCGTCCGTCCCCGGCCCCTCGCCGCGGCACGCGCAGGGCCGACGGGGTACGGAATCGGGACCACTCGGCCCATGGCCCGCACGGAACCGCCGCCGCAGCCTGAAGGTGTCCGACGACGGCACCCACGCCTCTGGAGGAGGCCATGAACGGCACTCCGGCCCTCGTGAACGACGTGATGACGCACCGGGTCGTCGCCCTGCGCGCTCAGGCGACCTTCAAGGACATCGTGAAGGTCATGCGCGAGTGGCGGGTCAGCGCCCTGCCGGTGCTGGACGACGCCGGCCGTGTCGTCGGCGTGGTCTCCGAGGCCGACCTGCTGGCCAAGGAGGAGTACCAGGACGGTGACATCGGCCGGTACGGGCGGGTTCGCCATCCCGCCGAGGTCCGCAAGGCGGACGCCGTGACCGCGGCGGAGCTGATGACCTCCCCTGCCGTCACCGTGGCAGCCGACGCCACGCCGGCCCACGCCGCGCGCCTCATGGCCCGCGCCAGGGTCAAGCGGCTGCCGGTCGTCGGCCGTGACGGCAGACTTCGTGGCATCGTCAGCCGCTCCGACCTGCTGAAGGTCTTTCTGCGAGACGACGAGGACATCGCGGAAGAGGTCAGGCGCGAGGTCGTCGTACGCCTCTTCGGCCCGCACACCGCCACCGTCCGGGTGGAGGTGCGCGACGGAGTCGTCACGCTGGCCGGCGGGGTGCGTGAGACGTCCCTGATTCCGCTCGCGGCGCGGCTCGCGCGGGCCGTGGCGGGTGTGGTGGACGTGCGGTGCGCCCTGGCCGGGCCGCCCCGCCGTCCGGACCTCGACCCCGACCTTCCCGAGCCCCACAGGGCGCACACGCCCTGAGAGACGGCGTCGGGCGCACCAGGAACCTGAACGGAGGGCGGGTTCACCGGGTTCCTCCGAGGATGCCCCGGCCTTCAGGCCGGGGAGGAATCGGACTCCTGCGGAGCAGGGCAGGGATAGCCGGATCGCCGTCAGGGCGATCCGGCGTCCACCCCGCACGGCGGTGATGCCGCCCACGATGATCGAGAGCTCTCAACTGTCAGTGGTCTCGGGTAGGTTCGGATGCATGACGACAGAGGCAGCCACGAAGGACACCGGGCATGCCCGGTACACCTTCCGTGTGCGCCTCGGCTGCCGCGCGGCGCGCACTCGAAGCGGAGTGGGATCGCTGCCGGTGGATCTGGAATGAGTGCGTCGCGAAGTCCCAGCAGGTCCACGCGCGGGGCCGGGCGACGGGCGAGAAGGTGACCTGTGGTCCGGGGCAGTTGGACAAGATGCTGACCGAGGCACGCGGGGTGTCGCCATGGCTGGCTGAGGGCGCGAGCGTGCCTCAGCAGCAGGTGATTCGGGACTTCGCCAGGTCGAGGGCGAAAGCGCTGAAGGACATCGGGGACCGGTTGCCGCAGCAGCGCCGGGCCCAGATGCCCCGCTTCAAGAAGAAGCGGCAGGCGCGGCCCAGCCTCAACTACACCAAGCGCGGTTTCCGCCTCAGGGACGGCCGCCTGCACCTTGCGGGCGGGATCGTGCTGAGGGTGGTGTGGTCGCGGGGCCTTCCGGCCGACCCGTCGAGTGTGCGGGTGTACCAGGACAGCCTCGGCCACTGGTATGCGTCCTTCGTCGTCCCGGCTCAGGTTCAGCCGCTCTGTGAGAGCGGCCGCGTCCTGGGCGTGGACTGGGGGGTGAAGGAGACCGCCGCCACCACCGACGACGCCTACGATCTGGCGCATGCCGAGCACGGCAGGCGGGCCGCGCAGCGGCTGGCGAGGTACCAGCGGATGATGGCCCGGCGACGCCGTCCGAAGGGACAGCCCGCATCCGCCGGCTACCGGCAGGCGCAGGCCCAGGCGGCGAAGCTGCACAAGAAGATCGCGAGGCAGCGGGAGGACACCGGCCGCAAGTGGGCCAAGTCCGTGGTGCGCGGCCACGACGGGGTTGCGGTGGAGGACTTCAGGCCGAGGTTCCTGGCGAAGACCACCATGGCCCGCAAGGCGGCCGATGCCGCCATCGCCGCGACGAAGCGTGCCCTGGTCGAGATGGGCCGCAAGCACGGGCGGGAGGTCCGTCTCGTGCACCCGGCGCACACCACGATGGACTGTGCCAAGTGCGGAGCGAGAACCAAGCACGCACTGCCTCTGTCGATGAGAACGTATGCCTGCACCGCGTGCGCAGCGGTGTCCCCCAGGGACGAGAACTCCGCCCGCGTGATGCTGGTCCGGGCAGGTTGGAACCCGGACGGTGCCGAGGGCGTAGGACCGCCGGGGCCGCCGGCTCCGGTGGCGGCCTGAGCCGTAAATCCCCGCTCAGCCCTGGAGGGTGACGCATTCCCCTCCCTCCAGGGAGGGGAGCCTTCAATCGTCCTCGTCTCTCACCCGGCGCCCGCGGTGGTGAGCTGGCAGTCCACACCCACGACGCCCTCCACGGCGCGCGTCATGCGTGCGGCGAGCGGTATCCGCGCGCCGTCCCGCACCCGCCCGGTCAGGGTCACGACACCGTCGGTGACCATGACGTGCACCGGTTCGACCGGGGCCGGGAAGAGCGGGTCGACGACATCGCGCCGGATCTCGTCGGCGAGGTCGTTGTCCGTCCGCAGGAACACCTTCAGCAGGTCCCCGCGGCTGACCACGCCTTCCAGCACGCCCTCTGCGTTCACGACGGGCAGCCGCTTGACGTGCCGCAGCGCCATGATGCGTGCGGCCTCGGCGAGCGTGGCGTCGGCGTGCACCGTGACGGCAGGGGTGCTCATCAGCTCGTCGGCGCACACGGCCCCCGCCTTGGCGAGGTCCGGCATCCGGCGCAGCTGCGTGAACCGGTCCGGATCGCTGTCCCGGAACTCCTCCTTGGGCAGCAGATCGGCCTCGGACACCACGCCGACCACCCGGCCGTCGCCCTCCAGCACGGGCAGGGCGCTGACCTGCCACTCTTCCATGCGCTCGACGACGTCCCTGAACAGAGCATTGCGGCCCACGGCGACGACGGCTCGCGTCATCACGTCACTCACCCGGTGCGGGCTGCTGTCCATGGCGTTCTCCTCACCGGACCGGGGTCAGGTCAGAGCACCGCTGCCGTAGGGGGCGTAGAGGTCGAGCAGCCGGACCCGGGAGGCATGCAGCCGTTGGGCGGCCACGCGCCCGACCCAGACGGCGATCGCCCGGCCGAACTCGGCGTCGGCCGCGCACATCGCGAGCACCGCCTCGGCGTCGAGCTCCCAGGCGCGCACCGGGCTGAGGGCCTCGGCTCCCAGGTGCCACAGGTACGGCGGGAAGTGCCAGGACCAGCCGACCAGTTCGCCGTGCCCGAGGGTCTCGATGACGGCGGCCCGGCGGCCCGGAATGTGCAGGTCGAGGGCGATGGTGCCGGTGCGCACGATCCAGAACCGGTCGGCGTGCCGGCCCTCCTCGAACAGGCGGGACCCGGCCTCGAAGGAGACCTCGTGCGCCAGGCGCATCAGCCGTTCGCGGTCGACGGGCTCAAGAGCCGCGCTCATGGTGGTGGTGGAGGTCATCGCCCCGACTCCCTTCGTGGCTTCTGCTCCCAGCGTGCGCGCGCCGGGCCGAGGCCGCCACGGGCCACTCGGGCCGGGCCTGGGGTCCTTCGGCCCCGAGCGGGACGTCCACCGGCACCAGCCATGGCCGGAAGCCGTCCGGCCCCACCGGAGGCAGACCTCTCGGCGGGGCCGGGCTCGGCGGATGGACGCCGGATCAGTCGTCGTGGTCCTTCGACCCCGTCGCCGTCTTCGAGTAGGCGTCGTGCCAGGCGGCCTTCGCTCCGGAGTCGCCGATCCGGTAGACGTCCACGACCGCTCCCACCGCGACGGCCAGCGAGAGCACGCCGACGACGATCCGTACCGGCAGGGCGGACCAGCGCATGCCGCGGCCCTGCCCGGGCTGCGCCGGAGCGCGCCGCCCCGCCCACCACACGACCGCCGCCAGCACGAACAGGCCCACGGCCCACGGCAGCAGTCCGTCGCCCAGCTCGGTGTGCCGGCGTACCAGGGCGTCGTCGTTCACGTGCCGTTCGAGCCACTCTCCGGCCTGCGTGGTCAACGGCACGCTGACCAGGGCGACGAAGGCGAGCACCGGGAGCAGGACGCCCAGCCGGCGGGCGGCGCGCGGCCAGAGCGCGGCCGTCAGCAGGGTCAGTGCGGTGAGGGGTATCAGCACGACGACCACATGGACGAACAGGACATGGGCGGGCAGACCGTTGATCAGAGTCATCCAGGGGCTCCTGAGGGGGGTGTGGGCGCGCGCCAGCCTGGCACAGCCACCTCTCAGTTGGCTCTCAGCCACTTGAGCCACAGGCGGTGTGTGCGCGGGGCGTTCACCTGTGGTGGCGGCGGCCGCGCAGCGCCGCGGCGTACACGTCCGCCGTCGTCGCCGCGGCGGTGTCCCAGCCGAAGCGACGGGCGTGCCGGGCGGCGGCCGCTCCCATCCGGGCGGAGAGTGACGGGTCGTCGGCGAAGGCGCACAGCGCCCGCGCGTAGTCCACCGGATCGTGCCCGCGTACGAGAACGCCGCTCACGCCGTTTCTCACCGCCACCGGAAGACCGCCCACCTCGGCGGCGATCACCGGCGTGCCGCAGGCCTGCGCCTCGACGGCGACGAGGCCGAAGGACTCGCTGTAGGACGGCATGACCAGAACGGACGCTGCCCGGTACCAGTCGGCGAGCTGGTCCTGGCCGACCGGCGGGCGGAACAGGACGACGTCGGAGATGCCGAGCCCGGCCGCCAGCTTCTGCAGTCCCTCCGGTTCGGCCAGACCGCTGCCGCTGGGCCCGCCCACCACGGGCACCCTGATCCGCTCCCGTAGCGGCGGCCGGTCCGCGAGCAGCCTGGCCACCGAGCGCAGCAGGATGTCGGGCGCCTTCAGCGGTTGTACGCGGCCCGCGAAGAGTGGGATCAGGGCGTCCCGCGGGAGGCCGAGGCGGGCCCGCGCCGCGGTCCGGCCGGCCGCGATGCCGGACGCGTCGGGCCGGAACCGGTCCAGGTTGACGCCCGGGTGGACGACGGCGACCCGGCCGGTGTCGGCGTCGTAGTGCCGCCGGAGCTCCTCCGCTTCCCTCTCGGTGTTCGCTATCAACCGGTCGGCCGCCCGTACGACTTGTGTCTCGCCGGTCACGCGGTGCGCGGGCTCGGGGGTGTCCCCCTCGGCGAGGGAGGCGTTCTTGACCTTGGCCATGGTGTGCATGGTGTGCACCAGCGGGACGCCCCAGCGTTCGGCGGCGAGGCGGCCGACGTGGCCGGAGAGCCAGTAGTGCGAGTGGAGCAGGTCGTAGTGACCGGGGCGGTGGTCGGCCCAGGCCTGCGTCACGCCGTGCGTGAAGGCGCAGAGTTGGGCGGGCAGGTCCTCCTTGGCCAGACCTTCGTAGGGTCCGGCGGTCACGTGCCGTACCAGGACTCCGGGTGCCAGTTCGACGCTGGGCGGGAGTGCGGCGGAGGTGGCCCGCGTGAAGATCTCCACTTCGATGCCGATGGCGGCTAGGCGCTTGGCGAGTTCGACGATGTAGACGTTCATCCCGCCGGCGTCGCCGGTGCCCGGCTGGTGCAGCGGTGAAGTGTGCACGCTGAGCATCGCGACGCGCCGGGGGCGGCTGTGGGCGCCGGGCGACCGCGGCCCGGGCAGGTGGATGCGCGGCACGCTTCCTCGCTCGATGACCCGTACCATCGCCTCTCAGCCTCAGCACTCGATGACGTTGACGGCGAGTCCGCCGCGGGCGGTCTCCTTGTACTTGACCTTCATGTCGGCGCCGGTCTCCTTCATCGTCTTGATGACCTTGTCCAGGGAGACGTGGTGGCGGCCGTCGCCGCGCAGGGCCATGCGGGCGGCGGTCACGGCCTTGACCGCGGCCATGCCGTTGCGCTCGATGCACGGGATCTGGACCAGTCCGCCGACCGGGTCGCAGGTCAGGCCGAGGTTGTGCTCCATGCCGATCTCGGCGGCGTTCTCCACCTGTTCGGGGCTGCCGCCGAGGACCTCGGCGAGGCCGCCCGCGGCCATCGAGCAGGCGGAGCCGACCTCGCCCTGGCAGCCGACCTCGGCGCCGGAGATGGAGGCGTTCTCCTTGAAGAGCATGCCGATCGCGCCGGCGGCCAGCAGGAAGCGGACCACTCCGTCCTCGTCTGCGCCGGGGACGAAGTTGATGTAGTAGTGCAGGACCGCCGGGATGATGCCGGCCGCGCCGTTCGTCGGGGCGGTCACCACCCGGCCGCCGGCGGCGTTCTCCTCGTTCACCGCCATCGCGTAGAGGGTCACCCACTCCATCGCCCGGCTCGCCGGGTCGCCCTCGCTGCGCAGCGCCCGGGCCGCCGCCGCGGCCCGCCGGCGGACCTTCAGGCCGCCGGGGAGGATGCCCTCGCGGGACAGGCCGCGGGAGACGCAGCCTTCCATGACCCGCCAGATCTCGAGCAGACCCGCGCGGATCTCGTCCTCGCCGCGCCAGGCCTTCTCGTTCTCCAGCATCAGCGCGGAGATGGACAGGCCCGTGTCGCGGGCGAGTCGGAGCAGTTCGTCACCGGTGTGGAACGGGTGCGCCAACTCGGTGTCGTCGGGCTTGATCCGGTCCGCCCCCACGGCGTCCTCGTCGACCACGAAACCGCCGCCGACCGAGTAGTACGTCTTCTCCAGCAGCGGCAGGCCGTCGGCGTCGTACGCGAACAGCGTCATGCCGTTGGCGTGGTACGGCAATGCGCGCCTGCGGTGCAGGACCAGCTGGGTCGAGGCGTCGAAGTCGATCTCGTGGGCGGGGCCGATCTCGGCACCGAGGAGGCGGATGCGCCCGGTGCCGCGGATCCGCTCCACGTCCAGGTCGGCCTGGGTGACGTCGACCGTGTGCGGTTCGTTGCCCTCCAGGCCGAGCAGGACGGCCTTGGGGGTGCCGTGGCCGTGGCCGGTGGCGCCGAGGGAGCCGAACAGTTCCGCTCGTACCGCGGCGGTCTGGGCCAGTACGCCGTCCTTCTTCAGCCGGGCGGCGAACATGGCGGCGGCGCGCATCGGGCCGACGGTGTGCGAGCTGGACGGGCCGATGCCGATGGAGAACAGGTCGAAGACGCTGATTGCCACGCCATACTCCGTGGGGTGGGCGGGGTGTGCCGGGCATGGTCCCGGGCGCCCCGGTGGGGGGTTGTCGGTTACAGGGCTGGGGAGCGGGGGTGCTTCGCGGCGCGGCGTCAGGGCCTCGCTGTCGCGCCGCGGCGGCCGGGGCAGCCCTCGGCGTACGTGTCGCAGGGTCATCGGCACTCTCCTCGAACGTGGGCGCAGTGGGCGGCGTACGCATCGGCGGACAGCGCGCCGGCGATGTTCTCCACCCGCAGCCTGAACAGCCACCCACGGCTGTAGAGCGCGGAGTTGACGACTCCGGGATCGTCGGCCAGCGCGGGGTTCACTTCCAGGACCCGGCCGGTGGCAGGGGCGTACAGGGCGCCCGCACCGGTCGACGAGGTGATCTCCCCGCAGACCTCCCCGGCCTCGACCCAGGTGCCGACGTCGGGCAGCCGGAGGTGGACGACCTCGCCGAGGACCTCGGCGGCGAACGCGGTGATGCCGACGGTGGCGTTGCCCTCGTCCACGACGAGCCACTCGTGGTCCCAGGTGTACCTCAGGTGCCGCGGAATCCTCATGGCGGCCTCCCGGTCGGGCTGGAGGGGGAGTTGACGCGCTGGGTCATGAGGTGACGGGCACGGCGGCGGGAGCGAGGGTGCGACGGAGCCGGTTGAACAGCTTCGGCTGGTTCAGGGAGAGCACCGCGACCGGCGTGTCCTCGCGGCGGTAGACGGCGGTGAAGGAATGGCTGTCGAGGTCACCGTCGACGACCTGGGGCTCGGCGCCGGGAGCGACGTGTCCGGCGAGCTGGATGCGCACCTGGTACTGGTCGGACCAGAAGTACGGCGCGGTGACCGGGGCAGGGGCCGACACGCCTGAGAGCAGCGTGCGGGCGGCGGTCCTCGCCTGCTCGGCGGCGTTGCTCCAGTGCTCGATGCGGGCGTGCCGCCCCGTGAAGGGGTTGGGGCAGCGAGCGACGTCGCCGACGGCGACCACGCCCGGGACGCCGGTGGCGCAGCCGGCGTCGCACACCACGCCGTCGTCCACGTGTACGCCGGAACCGGCGAGCCAGTCGGTGGCGGGGCGTACGCCCACTCCGACCACGACGATGTCGGCGGGCAGCACGCGCCCGTCCGTCAGCCGTACGCCGGTCACCCGGCCGTCGCCGGTGAGTCCCGCCACGCCGGTTCCGCACAGCAGGCCGACCCCGTGATCGCTGTGCAGCGAGGAGCACACCAGCCCCATCTCGCGGCCCAGTTGGCGTTCCAGCGGCACGTTCAGCGCTTCGACCACGGTGACGTGGAGCCCGAGCCGGTGGGCGGTGGAGGCCACCTCGGCGCCGATGAAGCCCGCGCCGATGACGACGAGACGGGGCAGACCGTTCAACAGCTCGGCGCGCAGGGCCTGGGCGTCGTCCAGGGTGCGCAGGGTGTGCACGCCGGCCAGTCCGTCCGCGCCGGGGAGCGTGCGGGGAGCGGCGCCGGTGGCGACGACGACGCCTTCGGTACGCACATGCCGCCCGCCGGCCAGAGTGACGGTCCGGGCGGCGGGGTCGAGCGCCACCGCGCGCTCGCCGAGCAGCCACTGCACGTCCAGGTCCGCGTATTCGTCCGCGTCGCCGAGCGCGAGGGCGTCGGCGTCGAGGTCGCCCTTGAGGAAGTCCTTGGACAGCGGCGGGCGGTCGTAGGGGGCGTGCCGCTCTTCGCCGACGACGACGATCTCGCCGTCGTAGCCCTCTGCGCGCAGCGCGCGGACCGTGCTCAGACCGGCCAGCGACGCGCCGACGACGGTGATGCTCCTCATGCGGGCTCCCCGGGAGACTGTCTCGAATGGCACAACAACCTTCGCTATACGCAACATGCTTTCCGCCGCGTCGTACCACTGTCAAGGGGACGGCATGCACCGGTCCCCCATGGCGAAGAAAATTGCGCGATGTGCAACAGAAAGGGCCGCCGAAGCGGGCGAGGGCCCGATGTCAGAGGGCGGACTCGTCCCACTCGTCCAGCAGCGCCTCGCCCATGGCTTCCTCAGGCCCGACCTCGGCGGTCTCCAGTGACTGCTCGCACCAGATGACCTTGCCGCGAGCGGTGTACCGCACTCCCCAGCGGCGGGCGAACTGGGCGACGAGGAACAGCCCTCGGCCGCCCTCGTCGGTGGCGGCCGCACGACGCATGTGCGGTGATGTGCTGCTGCCGTCGGCGACTTCGCAGATCAGACTGTCCCGGTCGAGCAGCAGACGGAGCCGGATGGGCTCGCCTCCGTAGCGGATGGCGTTGGTGACCAGTTCGCTCAGGATGAGTTCGGTCGTGTAGGAGATCTCGTCCAGACCCCAGGACTCCAGGCGGCGGGCGCAGGCGGCGCGCAGGGGAGCGATGGCGGCGGGATCGGAGGGCATGTCCCAGTCGGCGACCCGGTCCGGGTCCGTGAGCCGGGTGCGGGCGACCAGCAGGGCGATGTCGTCGCTGGGACGGTCGGGCACCAGGGCGTCGAACACGGCCTGACAGTCCTGTTCCGGTGTCCGGTCGGGCTCGGCCAGGGCGCCGGCGAGGAGCCGGAGGCCTGCGTCGAGGTCCCGGTCGCGGTTCTCGACCAGTCCGTCGGTGTAGAGAGCGAGCCGGGAGCCCTCGGCCAGGTGCAGTTCGGCGGTCTCGACGGGCAGCCCGGCGCAGAGGCCGAGCGGCGGTGAGACGGGAACGTCGGGGAACGTGACCGTGCCGTCCGGGCTGACGAGGGCGGGTCCGGGGTGACCGGCACCGGCGATGCAGCAGCGGCCGGAGACGGGATCGTAGACCGCGAACAGGCAGGTGGCACCGGTGATGCCGGCGCCGTCGCCCTCGCCCTTGGCGGTCTCGGTCTCGTCGATCTGCGCGACCAGTTCGTCCAGGTGGCTCAGGAGTTCGTCGGGCGGCAGGTCGAGGGCACAGAAATTGTGGACCACGGTGCGCAGGCGGCCCATGGTCGCGGCGGCGTGCAGTCCGTAGCCGACGACATCGCCGACGACGAGGGCGACCCGGGCCCCGGGCAGGGGGATGACGTCGAACCAGTCCCCGCTCACCTTCGCCTGGGCGGGGAGATAGCGGTAGGCCACGTCCAGGGCCGACTGCTCGGGCAGGGCACGGGGAAGCAGGCTGCGCTGCAGGGTGGCCGCCATGGTGTGCTCACGGGTGTAGCGGCGGGCGTTGTCGATCGCGACCGCCGCGCGGGCCGCCAGCTCCTCGGCGACGGCCAGATCCTCCTCGGTGAAGGCTTCCTGGTCCGAGCGCCAGAAGTCGGCCACTCCCAACGCGATGCCGCGGGCCTGCAGCGGCACGCTGACCAGCGACCGGATACCGAAGTCCAGTATGCGCCGCGCCCGCTCGGGATCCTGCGCCCGCCAGCTTCGCGAGGCACGCAGATCGCGCTCCAGTACGGCGTGGCCCCGGCGCAGCCCCTGTGCCTGCGGCATCTCCGGCAGCCAGGTGATCATCTGGTCCACGCGGTACAGCGGATGGTCGTCGCGGACGCCGCGCACGGCCGTACGGTGCATGGCGAGGCTCGTACCGTCCGGTTCCTCGCCCCGGCGCACCGCCTCCAGCAGCGCGACGGTGGCGAAGTCCGCGAACCGGGGTACGGCGATCTCGGTCAGTTCCTCCGCCGTGCGCACCACGTCGAGTGTGGTGCCGATCCGCACCCCGGCGTCGTACAGCAGTTGCAGGCGTTCGCGCGCGATCCGGGCACGGCCGGCCAGCTCGCGCAGCTCGGTGGTGTCCCGCAGGGTCGCCACGCTGCCGCCGGCCCCGCCGTGCGGGATGGTCGGACGGACGTTGACCGCGAGCAGCCGCTCGCCCGCCAGGACCACCTCGTCGCTCACGGCCCGGTCCGAGGCGAGCAGCGTCGCGGCAGGCGGGGACAGACCGAGCTCGGTGATCCGCCTGCCCGTCGCGTCCGCGGGCAGATCCAGCAGGCGGCTCGCCTCGTCGTTGGCCAGCTGCAGCCGCCCCTCGCCGTCCAGGACGAGCACGCCTTCGCGGACCGAGTGCAGGACCGCGTCGTGGTGCTCGTACATCCGCGTCATCTCGGCCGGTTCCAGCCCGTGCGTCTGCCGGCGCAGTCGCCGGCTCACCAGGGCCGACCCGCCCGTGACCAGCACCAGCCCGGCGGCTGCGGATCCGAACAGCAGCGGCAGCTGTCGCATCACCATGCGGTCCACTCTCTGGACCGAGATGCCGACGGAGACCAGTCCGACGACCTTGCCGTCGGCGTCGGTGACCGGGACCATCGTGTCCACGGCCCGGCCGACCCCGGGCGTGTTGTACGTGGCCTGGTGCACCTTGCCCGCCAGCGCGTCGGCGTAGGAGCCGACGACACGCTTGCCGATGAGGTGCGGGTCGGGGTGGGTCCAGCGGATGCCGGTCGGGCTGAAGGCGATGACGTAGTTGACCCTGGCCAGCTTCCGGGCCTCCTCCGCACGCGGCTGCAGCACCGCGCTGGGGTCGGCGGACTTCATGGCGGCCACCGTCCCCGGGGCGTGCGCGAAGGTCTCGGCGCCGACGAGTGAGCGGGCCCGGGCCGCCTGCAGGCTGGAGTTGCGGGCCTGCAGCACCAGGGCCGCCACCGCGGCGACGACGAGCAGCAGCACGACCCCCACCTGGAGGATGAGGACCTGGCCGGCGATGCTGTGCACGTTCAGGACGGAGGGCAGCCGTGCCGGTGGCCGTCGCGAGGCCTGCCCCTCGTCCCCGGGCCCCGCCGCCTGTGCGGTGCCTGGCCTTCGGGTCGCACGCCGTTGCCTGGCCATATCTCCAGTATGGGTGGCTGCCCGACGGACCCGGCCGAAGCGGACGGCGGACGGCGCGTCCACCTGCCGGAAGGCCGAGCGGCAGGTGGACGCGCGGAACCCGGGTGGGCGGGGGTCAGCGGGCGGGCCGGACGTCGAGCCTGTCCTGCAGCCAGGTGTGGAAGGCGCCGATGTGGTGCTCGCTGGGCACCAGGACGCCGCCCTTGGCGTAGGCCCGCGAGCTCATGCCCGGCTGGGTGCGCTCACAGGCGTCGAAGTCCTGCTGGTTGACGCGGTGGAACAGCTCCACCGAGCGGTCCACGTCCTTGCCGCTCTCCACCACGTGCGGCAGGTACAGCCAGTCGCACTCCACCACCGTGCGGTCGGACGCCAACGGGTACATCCGGTGGAAGATCACGTGGTCGGGCACGAGGTTGATGAACACCTGCGGCTTGACCGTGATCGCGTAGTAGCGGCGGTCCTGGTCGTCCGCGACGCCCGGGATACGGTCCAGGCCCTCGCTGCCGTCGACCGTGAAGCCCTTGACCTCCTCACCGAACTCCGCGCCGTGGCCGACGTAGTACTGCGCCGCGTAGCCGTCGGCGAACTCCGGCAGCACCTCGGTCAGTTCGGGGTGGATGGTCGCGCAGTGATAGCACTCCATGAAGTTCTCGATGATCAGCTTCCAGTTGGCCTTCACGTCGTACGTGATCCGCCGGCCGACCTGCAGGTCCTCGATGCCGTAGTTCTCGATCGACTCGGTGTCGCCGAGCCGCTCGACCACCGCGCCGATCACGTCCTGCTCGAAGGACGGCGGGGTGTCGGCCAGGCACACCCACACATAGCCGAGCCATTCGCGGACGTGCACGTTGATCAGGCCGTACTCGGTGCGGTCGATGTCCGGCATCGACGTCAGGTTCGGCGCCGCGACCAGCTTGCCGTCCAGGCCGTAGGTCCAGGCGTGGTACGGGCACTGGAACGCGCGCTTGACCTCACCGGACTCCTCCAGGCAGAGCTTCGCGCCCCGGTGCCGGCAGATGTTCAGGAACGCCTTGATCGAGCCGTCCCGGGAGCGGGAGACCAGAACGCTCTCGCGGCCCACCTGATAGGTGCGGAACTGGCCCGGCTTCGCCAGGTCCGAGGCGCGGGCCACACAGAACCACATGGCCTCGAAGATCCGCTCCTGCTCCAGGGTGAAGACCTCGGGGTCGGTGTAGTACTCCCCGGTCAGCGTGGCGATCAGGCTGGGGGGAAGGCTGGTCGTCGTCATCGTGATCACCTCGGAATGTGTTCAGACGCGCACGCGGCGCGGGTCGAAAAGGGCGATGGGGTGCTCGGTGGTGCCGTCGATGGCCAGGTCGGCGATGATCTCGCCGATCACGGGGACGAACTTGAACCCGTGACCCGAGAAACCGCAGGCCACGGTCACTTGCGGGTGGTCCGGGTGCCGGGCGAGGACGAAGTGCTCGTCCGGGGTGTTGCTGTACATGCAGGCCGCGCCCTTGAGGAAGCGGCCGGGCAGGGTGGGGATCCGCGGGCGCAGGTAGGCGGCCATGGCCTCGATCTCGTCCGCGTGGATCTCCCGGTCGAGGGTGTCGGGGTCGCTGGGGACGCCCTTGCGGAAGAAGGCGACCTTGGCGCCGCCGTCCGGGCCGTCGAGGGCGGGGAAGCCGTAGATCTGGGTGCCGTCGGGGTCCTCCCAGATGTAGACGGGATGCCGGTCGGCGGTGAACGGGCCGGTTCCGCCCTCGGGCTGGAACCAGTACATGACCTGGCGCTCGACCGTGACCTTCACACCGAGGTCGGCGAGCAGCTTCGGCGCCCAGGCCCCGGGGGCGAAGACGAGCCGGTCGGCGGTGTAACAGCCGCGGTCGGTCACCACCCAGGACTTGCCGCCGGGGCCGTCGGCCTCCCAGCCGAGGACCATCTCCGCGAAGCGCAGTTCGGCACCGTGGGCCGCCGCCAGCTCCAGGTGGGCGGTGACGGTCGCCTCCGGCCGGGCCACGCCGGCCCTGCGCTCGTAGAAGGCGACGTCCTCGGCCGTCGGGGTGAAGGTGGGAAAGTGGCGGCGGATGTCGCCGGCGGTCAGGACCTCGTGGTCCAGGCCGAACCGCCGGGCGCTGCGCAGGGTACCGGCGAACGCCGCGCTGTCCTCGCGGCCGATCATCAGGCCGCCGGTCTCGGTGAAGACCTCGTGGCCGGAGTCGACGGCCAGCTTCTCCCACAGCTCGCGCGCCCTGAGCAGCAGGGGCACATAGGCCGGGTCCTCGAAGTAGGCCTGCCGGTAGATGCGGGATCCGCCGTGGCTGGAGCCGGAGCTGTGGGCCGGGCCGAAGCGCTCCAGGCCGAGCACGCGCTGACCGCGGGCGGCGAGGTGACAGGCGGCCGCGCTGCCCATCCCGCCCAGACCGACGACGATCACGTCGTACGTAGGGGCCATGTCCATCTCCTGGGAGTCGTGCCGGTGGTGGATTGGTTCGGGCCGGGCCGGTTCAGCGCCGGATGCGGGACATCTCCGGGTCGAACAGCGGCTCGGCGGCGGTGACGGCGGGGACCCTGGCGCCGAAGTACTCGATCTCCACCGGGGTTCCGGGGGCGGTGTGCCCGGCCGGCAGCCAGGCGTAGGCGATCGGCGCGCCGATCGTGTAGCCGTAGGCGGCGCTGGTGACGTAGCCGACCGGGCGGCCGTCCACGTATACCGGTTCGTGGCCCATCACCACGGACTGCCGGTCCTGGACCACCAGCGGGACGAGCCTGCGGCCGACCGTCTCCTCGCTGATCCCGTCGAGCGCGGCCTTGCCGGTGAAGTGCGGCTTGGTGCGGCGGACGGCGAAGCCGAGGCCGGCCTCGTAGGGGTTGTGCTCGGCGGTCATGTCATGGCCCCACGAGCGGTAGCCCTTCTCCAGGCGCAGGCTGTTGAAGGCGCTGCGCCCGGCGGCGATGATCCCCAGCTCCTGCCCCGCATCCCACAGGGTGTCCCACAGCTTGGCGCCGAGGTCGGCCGTGGTGTAGAGCTCCCAGCCGAGCTCGCCCACGTAGCTGAGCCGCATCGCGGTGACCGGGACGTCGCCGAGGTAGGCCTGCTTGGCCTTGAAGTAGCCGAATCCCCGGTGCGAGAAGTCCGTGTCGGTCAGCGGCTGCACGAGGTCGCGGGCGCGCGGGCCCCACACGCCCAGGCAGCAGGTGCCGGCGGTGATGTCCCGTACCTGCACCGAGCCGTCCCCGGGCAGGTGCCGGCGCAGCCAGTCCAGGTCGAGGTTGCCGTTGGCGCCGACCTGGAAGCGCTCGGTCTCCAGACGGGCGATGGTCAGGTCGCTGCGGATGCCTCCGGCCTCGTCGAGCAGCAGGGTGTAGGTGACCGACCTGACGGGCTTGTCGAGTTGACTGGTCGTCAGCGCCTGGAGGAAGGGGAGCGCGTCGGGGCCCGTGACCTCCAGGCGCTTCAGCGGCGTCATGTCGTACAGGGCGACGCGCTCGCGGGTGACGAGGGCCTCGGCGCCGGCGATCGGCGACCAGTAGCGGGACGCCCATGCGTTCCGGCCCGGGATCAGGGCCACCTCGGGCAGGGAGGCGTTGGCCTCGTACCAGTGCGGGCGTTCCCAGCCGCCGCCCTCCAGGAAGACCGCGCCGAGGGCCTCCTGACGGGCGTGGAAGGGGCTGACCCTGAGGGGGCGCGGGGCTTCCATCGGCTGCAGCGGGTGCAGGATGTCGTACACCTCGACGAAGTTCTGGCAGCTGCGCTCGTGGACGTACGACGGTGCGAGCTGGACCTCCTCGAAGCGGTTGATGTCGCACGCGTGGACGTCGGTGCGGGGCCTGCCGTGGACCAGCCACTCGGCCATGGCCTTGGCCACGCCGGCCGAGTGGGTGACCCAGACCGCCTCCGCCAGCCAGAAGCCCTGGACCTTCGGCGACTCCCCCATCAGCGGCATGCCGTCGGGGGTGAAGGAGAAGATGCCGTTGAAGCCCTCCTCGATCTTGGCGTTGGCCAGGGAGGGGAGCAGGGCGAGGGAGTCCGCCCACGCACCCTCGAAGTCGGCCTCGGTGAACTGCAGCGAGGACGGCATCACGGCGTCACGCGGGTGGGCGACGTCGTCCAGGGAGACGGGCATGGGCCGGTGGGCGTAGGAGCCGATGCCGATGCGGTCCACGAGCTCGCGGTAGTACAGGCCGGCGTCCTGGTTGCGCAGGATCGGCAGACAGGCCTCGGTGTACTCGTCGTTGAGCCCCTTGAGCTGCGGGACGGCCGTGGTCCTGGCGTACTGGTGGGCCAGCGGTACCAGCGGCACCTCCTGCCCGACCATGCGTCCGATCGCGGGGCCCCAGAAGCCGGCGCAGGAGACCACGATGTCCGCCGGGAAGGTCCCCTGGTCGGTGACGACCGCGCTGACCCGGTCCCCGGTGGTCTCGATCCCGGTGACCGTGTGGTGGCCGTGGAACCGGGCGCCGCGGGCCATCGCCAGGCGGGCCTGCGCCTCGCCCGCGCGCAGCGCCTTGGCCAGGCCGTCGCCGGGGATGTGGAAGCCGCCGAGGATCCGCTCGGGGTCCAGCAGGGGGTGCAGTGCGGCGGACTCCTCGGGGGACAGCAGGCGGCTGTCCACGCCCCAGGAGCCGAGCCAGCCGTGCCGGCGCTGGAGCTCCGCCAGCCGCTCGGGGCTGGTGGCCACTTCCAGGCCGCCGACCTGCTTGAAGCACCACTGCCCGTCCAGGGTGAGCGTGCGGTACTTCTCGACCGTGTACTGCGCGAACTCGGTCATCGTCTTCGAGCCGTTGGTCTGGAAGACTAGACCGGGGGCGTGCGAGGTGGAGCCGCCGGTGGCGAACAGCGGGCCCTGCTCCAGTACGGTGACGTCCGTCCAGCCGCGTGCGGTCAGTTCGTCGCTGAGTGCGCACCCGACGATGCCGGCGCCGATGATGACCACCTTCGGCTGTGCCGCCATGGTCTTCCTCCAGGTTCGTGTCGTGGCGGGCGGGTCAGTGCCCTCGGGCGATCCAGGCGTCGAGCCGGGGGGCTTCGGCGCCGATCGAGGTGTCGTCGCCATGGCCGGTGTGCACGGTGGTGCCGGTGGGGAGCGTGAGCAGCCGGTCGCGGATGGAGGCGATGATGGTGTCGAAGTCGGAGTAGGAGCGGCCGGTGGCGCCGGGCCCGCCCTTGAAGAGGGTGTCGCCGGAGAACAGCGCTCCCAGCTCCGGTGCGTACAGGCAGACCGCGCCGGGCGAGTGCCCGGGGGTGTGCGGCACGTGCAGAGGGGTGCCGGCCACGGTCAGTTCCTCGCCGTCGGCCAGTTCCCGGTAGCCGGGCTCCCGCGGGGCGTGCGCCGCCTTCCACAGCACCTCGTCGGCCGGGTGCAGCAGGATGGGTGCCCCGGTGCGGGCGGCCGGCTCCGGTGCGGCGTTCACGTGGTCGTTGTGGGCGTGGGTGCAGACGACGACCTCGTCGTCGCCGATCAGCCAGACGTTGTTGTCCACCTCCCGGCTGCCTCCGTCCAGTTCGGAGGTTCCGGAGGTGACCAGGCGCTCGATCCGCGCGGTCACAGGACGACCACCGAGCGCAGGACCTCACCGCGGTGCATCTTGGCGAACGCCGCCTCCACCTCGTCCAGGGCGATCGTCTCGGTGACGAACTCCTGGAGGTCGAAGCGGCCTTGCAGGTAGAGGTCGATCAGAGCGGAGAAGTCGCGGGAGGGCAGGCAGTCGCCGTACCAGGAGGACTTCAGCGCCCCGCCGCGGCCGAAGACGTCCAGCAGCGGCAGCTCGACGGTCAGCTCCGGAGTGGGTACGCCGACCAGGACGGCGGTACCGGCGAGGTCGCGGGCGTAGAAGGCCTGCTTGTACGTCTCGGGGCGGCCCACCGCGTCAACGACGACGTCGGCGCCGAAGCCGCCGGTGAGGCTGCGGACGGCCTCGACGGCGTCGGTCTTGGAGGAGTCGACGGTGTCGGTGGCGCCGAACCTCTCGGCCCACTTCAGCTTCCGCGCGTCGACGTCGACGGCGATGATGCGGCCGGCGCCGGCCACCTTGGCGCCCGCGATGGCGGCCATGCCCACGCCGCCGCAGCCGATCACCGCGACGGAGTCCCCGCGGCCGGCGCCGCCGGTGTGGACGGCGGCGCCGAACCCGGCCATCACGCCGCAGCCGAGCAGGCCGGCCGCCGCGGCCGAGGCGGTCGGGTCCACCTTGGTGCACTGGCCGGCGGCGACCAGGGTCTTCTCCGCGAAGGCGCCGATGCCCAGGGCCGGGGACAGCGGCGTGCCGTCGACGAGGGTCATCGGCTGGGCCGCGTTGAGTGTGGCGAAGCAGTACCACGGCTTGCCCTTGCGGCAGGCACGGCACTTCCCGCACACGGCGCGCCAGTTGAGGATGACGAAGTCGCCGGGCGCGACATCCGTGACGCCCTCGCCGACCGCCTCGACCACGCCGGCCGCCTCGTGGCCGAGCAGGTACGGGAAGTCGTCGCCGATGCCGCCCTCGCGGTAGTGCAGGTCGGTGTGGCAGACGCCGCAGGCCTGCACCTGCACCAGCGCCTCTCCCGGGCCGGGGTCCGGCACCAGGACGGTCTCCACCGAGACCGGGGCGCCCTTCTTCAGGGCGACGACGGCGCGTACCTCGTGTGTCACTGCCGATCTCCTCGTTGAGGGTGGCCGAATACGGGATTCGGCCGGTGTTCTGGATGGCGGGTCCGATCGCGCCAGTGGAGCGGTCGACGAGGGAAGAGAGAGAGGGGCCGACGGGCCGGCGGCCTGGGGAAGGCCGGGATCGAGCCGCCATGCCTGTTGCGTAATATGCGACTCAGTTCGCTATAAGCAACGGTCACACTGTCATGCCTCTGGGTGACGGGTGTCAAGAGGTTGGCCGGGCGAACTTCACCGGTGCGCGGACGCACGCGGCCGGCCGACCCCGAGGGGGTCGGCCGGCCGTGTGTTACAGGCTGTTGGGCGCGTGCGCCGTCAGGATCGTTCGAGGTCGCGGTCCCGTTCGGCCACCGAGGGCGGGGTGCTGCCGGGCAGGGCACTGGTCTCCGCGAGGGTGCGGCCGCGCGTCTCCTCGGCCCACAGGAAGGACACCAGCCAGCCCACCAGGGTGATGCCGGCGCCGATCAGCATGGTGGTGCCGATGCCCAGCCTGTCGAGGGAGATGGGCAGCAGATAGGTGCCCGCCGCGGCGCCGATACGGCTGATCGAGGTGGCCACCCCTCCCGCGGTGGCCCTGATGCCGGTCGGGAACAGCTCGTTGGGATAGGTCCATTCCAGCACCGTGGGGCCACCGGAGAAGAGGGCGTAGGCGCAGAAGCACGAGACGACCACGGCGATGGGCAGTGCGGAGCCGCCGCCGAGCACCGCGAGTGGGACCACCATCAGGGCGAACGACCACACGATGACGGGACGGCGTCCCACCCGGTCCACCAGCCGCAGCGCGGGGATGCAGCCCAGGACGAACACGATGCTGATCAGCGCGGAGCCCAGGTTGCTGCTGTTGCCCTCGCCGAGGCCGAAGGAGCCCAGGATGGCGGGGCCGAAGGTGTACAGGGCGAACATCGGCGTGATCTGACACATGTAGAACAGACCGCAGAAGAGGGTCCGCCGTAGATAGGCGCCCTGGAAGAGATCGCGGAAGCGGCTGTGCTCCGCCGACTGCTCCTCGGCAGCGGCCGCGACCAGCTGCCGGATGGGGACGGTGCGGCCGAGGGCCTTCTCGATCGACTTCTGGGCATCGGCGGTGCGGCCCTTGTTCACCAGCCACAGGGGCGACTCGGGGGTGCCGATGCGCAGCAGCAGGATCACGGCGCTCAGTACGGCGCCCGAGGCGAGCATCCAGCGCCAGGTGCCGGCGCCGCCGATCTCGGCCAGCGCGTAGCCGATCACATAGGCGGCCGCGGCTCCGACGTACCAGGCCAGGATGAGCACGCCGAGCAGCCGGCCTCGATGCCGGTTCGGCACCCATTCGGCCAGCAGGGACGTCGCGATCGGATAGTCGGCTCCGATGGCCATGCCGAGGACGAAGCGGAGTGCGACGAACTGCCAGGTCTCGGTGGCGAACACCGACAGG
Organism: Streptomyces sp. NPDC050743; assembly: GCF_044456925.1. Lineage (NCBI taxonomy): Bacteria > Bacillati > Actinomycetota > Actinomycetes > Kitasatosporales > Streptomycetaceae > Streptomyces > Streptomyces sp. NPDC050743. The sequence continues at coordinate 90,453 of NZ_JBITGJ010000022.1, read as the reverse complement.
ATCGATCCGCCGACCAGCACCGCCAGGTCGATGGTGTACATCGCCTCACGGCCGAGCTTGTCGGTGACGGCGCCGAAGAAGAGGCCTCCGACGAAGATGCCGACCAGGGCGGCGGCACCGATGAGGCTCTCGTCCCCCGTGGTCAGGTTGAGTTCGTTGCTCATGCCGACGAGGGCGACGCCGATGATGCTGAGCAGATAGCCGTCGAGGAAGGGGCCGCCGGCGCAGGCCCAGGTGAGCTTGCGATGGAATCTGCTGAGTGGCGCCTCGTCGATGGCACGGATCGACATCGGACCTCCTGGTCTTGAGGACTGGGCCGGGTTGCGCTACGTAAAACGCGTCTCTATATACGCAACCGAACATAGACAGCGTTTCGACGTCAAGACAAAGGGCCGAAGCTCTTGTAACTTCCCCATACTTCCCTCCATCATGTTGCGCATTGCGAGTCTGGTTTCGAATTAAGAGACTCGCCATTCCCCGTGAAAGAGGAGACGACCGGTAACCCCATGAGCGACAGCGCCGACGGCCGCCCGAGCGAGCGGGCGGGCCCCTCGCATCCGCCGCCGTCCCCGGTTCAGTCGGTGGACCGGGCCGCGGGGATTCTGGAGTTCCTGGGACGCCAGGAAGAGGCGGGCGTCACGGAGATCGCCGCCGAACTCGGCGTCCACAAGTCCACGGCGTCCCGGCTCGCCGCCGCCCTGGAGTTGCGCGGTCTCATCGAGCAGTCGGAGGAGCGCGGCAAGTACCGCCTCGGTCTCGGCCTGATCCGCCTGGCCGGTGCCGCCTCCGTCCGGCTGGACCTCTCCCGGCAGAGCAGGCCGGTGTGCGAGCAGTTGGCGGGACGGGTCGCGGAGACCATCAATCTGGCCATCCTCGACGGGAACGCCGCGATCAACATCGACCAGGTGCTCGGCCCGTCGGCCATCACCACGCACAACTGGCTGGGTCGGCGTACGCCGTTGCACGCCACCTCCAGCGGCAAGGTGCTGCTGGCGCATCTGCCCGAACCCGAGCGGGAAAGACGGCTCTCGGCATCCCTGGAGCGCTACACGCCGCACACCGTCATCGACCCCTGCGCTCTGCGGACCCAGCTGACGAACGTCCGCACGGCCGGCTTCGCCTACAGCGTGGAGGAGCTCGAACGGGGTCTGAACGCGGTGGCCGCACCGGTCGTCGCGTTCAACGGGCAGGTGGTGGCCGCGCTCAGCGCCTCGGGGCCGTCCTTCCGGCTGACCGTGCAGCGACTGCGCGAGGTCGCCGCCCTGGTGCGGAGCGCGGCCCAGGACATCTCCGGCCGGCTCGGCCACCTCGGCTGACACGACGCCCGTTCGTTGCGCATCGCGCATCTTCTCGCGCCTTTGAGAACAAGCCTCTTGACCGGCCGCCGTTCGCACCGGACGATGTTGCGTATCACTCTCATCGTTGCGTATTACGCACTAATGGAGGATGTCATGACCCCTCGCCCGCAGCCCGGCCGCGAGTTCGTCCTCACCCTCTCGTGCCCCGACCGGGCCGGCCTCGTCCACGCCGTCACCAGCTTTCTCGTCAGCCACTCAGGCAACATCCTCGAGAGCCAGCAGTTCGACGACCGCCTGCAGGACCGCTTCTTCATGCGGGTGCACTTCGAGGTCTCGCATCCGGCCACGACCCTGGAGCAGCTGCGCACCGACTTCGGCCCGGTCGCCGAGGCGTACCGGATCACCTGGCAGCTGCACGACGCCTCGACCCCGACCCGCACGCTGATCATGGTGTCGAAGTTCGGCCACTGCCTGAACGACCTGCTCTTCCGCCAGTCCACGGGCTCGCTCAACATCGAGATCCCGGCGATCGTCTCCAACCACCGCGACTTCGAGCCGCTGGCCCGCAACTACGGCATCCCCTTCCACCACATCCCGGTGACCCGGGACACCAAGGACGAGGCCGAGGCCCGGCTGCTGGAGCTCGTCGGCGAACTCGGCGTCGATCTGGTGGTGCTCGCCCGCTACATGCAGATCCTCTCCGACGACCTGTGCAAGCGGCTCGACGGCCGGGCCATCAACATCCACCACTCCTTCCTGCCGAGCTTCAAGGGCGCCCGGCCGTACGCGCAGGCGCACCAGCGCGGAGTCAAGCTCGTCGGAGCCACGGCGCACTACGTCACCCCCGACCTCGACGAGGGCCCGATCATCGAACAGGACGTCGTCCGTGTGAATCACTCCCACACCCCGGACCAGCTGGTCGCCATGGGCCGCGACGTCGAGGCCCGGGTCCTGTCGCGCGCCGTGCAGTGGCACAGCGAGAGCCGTGTGCTGGCCAATGGCAACTGCACGGTCGTCTTCCGCTGACACCGCCGTTCGCGCGGCCGGCGAGAACCACCGGCGACGACGGCTCCCCTGCCCGAGGAGCCGTCGTATACCCTCCCTCTGCGAGCCACGGGGCCTGGCGACCAACCAAGCGTATAGTTGCGCTATGAGCAACTACACCGCAGATGGCGAAACAACAGCTCCGGCGGTGAGCGGCGTGCAGTCCGTCGACCGCGCCGTCAGCGTCCTGGAGATCCTCGCCCAGCGCGGGGAGGCGGGGGTCAGCGAGGTCGCCGCCGAGATCGACGTCCACAAGTCGACCGCGTTCCGGCTGCTCGGGGCGCTGGAGGCGCGCGGTCTGGTCGAGCAGGCGACCGAGCGCGGCAAGTACCGGCTCGGCTTCGGGATCGTGCGCCTGGCCGGTGCGGTCACGGGGCGCCTCGACATCACACAGCAGGGCCGGGAGGTGTGCGAGCGGCTCAGCGAGGAGATCGGCGAGACCGTCAACATCGCCGTCCTCCAGGAGCACTACGCCGTCAACCTCTACCAGGTGCGCGGCCCGGGCGCCGTCGGCACCCACAACTGGGTCGGCCAGCTCACCCCCGTGCACGCCACGTCCAGCGGCAAGATCCTGCTCGCGCACCTGCCGGCGAAGGAGCGCGCCGAGGTGCTCGCGGCCTCCGGGCTGCAGAAGCTCACGCCGCACACCCTGACCGCGAGGACGAAGCTGGAGAAGAACCTCGACCAGGCGCGGGACCGCGGATACGCGGTGACCCTGGAGGAGCTCGAGATCGGGCTGCACGCCATGGCGGCCCCGATCCGCTCGCACCACGGCGAGGTCGTCGCCGCCCTCAGCGCCTCCGGTCCCGCGTACCGCTTCACCGAGGAGCGCATGCACGAGCTGGCGCCCCTGCTGCTCAAGGGCGCGGAGGAGATCAGCCACCGGATGGGGTACGTGGGCTGAGTCCCGCACAGGTCCGCGCCCGGGGCGTCACACGCCCAGGCGTAGAAGGGGCAGCGGCGCCGTGACCGCCGCCTCGGCGCCCCAGCGGGCCGTCACCCGCACCGCGTCGAGGGTGGAGCCCACGTCGTGCACACGCAGGCACCAGACGCCCTGTGCGGCGGCGAGGACGGACACGGCGGTGGTCGCGGCGTCCCGCGACGGCGCCGGGCGCGGCCGGCCCGTCGCCGGATCGGCCAGCACCTGCCCCAGAAACGACTTGCGGGACGCGCCCACGAGAACGGGACGGCCCAGCGCACGCACCTCCCCCAGCCTGGCCAGCAGCTCCCAGTTGTGCCCGGGCGTTTTGGCGAACCCCAGCCCCGGGTCGACGATCAGGCAGCCGGGCTGGACTCCCGCCTCCAGCGCCGCGTCGATTCTCAGCCGCAGCTCGTCGACCACGTCGGTGACGACGTCGTCGTAGCGGGCGTTGGCCTGCATGCCGGCGGAGTGGCCGCGCCAGTGCATCAGCACGTACGGCGTGTTCGCCCGGGCCATCAGCGGCAGCATCGCCGGGTCGGCGAGTCCGCCCGAGACGTCGTTGACCATCCGGGCACCGGCGTCGAGGGCGCGGTCGGCCACCTCGGCCCGCATGGTGTCGACGCTGACGGTCGCGCCCGCCGCCGCGAGTTCCCGGACGACGGGCAGGACGCGCCGCAGCTCCTCCTCGGCCGGCGGACGCTCCGCGCCGGGGCGGGTCGACTCGCCGCCCACGTCCACGATGTCGGCTCCCTGCTCCAGCAGGGCGAGTCCGTGCGCGACGGCGGCCTCCGCGGCGAACGACCGCCCGCCGTCGGAGAACGAGTCCGGCGTGACGTTCACGACGCCCATGACCAGCGTCCGGCCGGGCCGCGGCAGACCGTACGGATGAACGTCCGGGGTGCCAGGACGGGTTGAGGCGGCACAGGCCCCGGCGGCGGTCACGGGGACCCCGCCCTGCGCGCCGCCGCCCCGGCGAGCGCGGCGCCGTGGACCGCCACGGTCCTCACGTGCCGCCTCCGGCGACCGCGACGCCTCCGAGCCGGGCGGCGGCGCAGGTGGGCGGGAGGTTCGGCGGGGCGTCGGAGAGCTTGACGTAGATCATGCCGTCCTCGACGAGGACCTGGTGGGTGCGCACGGGAAGCCGGGCCGGCGGAGCGTCCACGCCGCCGGTGCGCAGGTCGAACTTCGAAGCGTGCAGCGGGCATTCGACCTCGCACCCCTCCAGCCAGCCGTCGGCCAGCGAGGCATCCTGATGGGTGCAGGTGTCGTCGATCGCGTAGACCTCGCCGTCCTCGGTGTGGAACACGGCGACGGGCGGGTCGTTCTCGAGCCGGAACGCCTCGCCTCGGGGCAGATCGGCGATGGGGCACACGGGAATCATCGGGACCACCTCGGTGCGTATTACGAAACTTAATGCGCTTAGCGCAACGTCAGTCTGGGGTCGGCCCCCATCGTTGTCAAGAAGTCGCCCGGGCTTTCACGGGAGTTCGCCGCCCGGCCGCCACTGGAACGGCGGTGCCGGGCCGACCGTTCGGGTCGGCCCGGCACCGCCGGGTCATCTCTGCCGCCCTGCCGGGCCGGTCATCTGTATTCGACGGCCGCGTCCAGCAGCCAGTCCGCCAGGTAGCTGGCGAAGGAGGAGCGCACCAGGACCCAGAAACCGGCCCTGGGTTCGTCGCGGGCCACCAGCACGACCTGGGTGCGGGCCAGCGTCGTCTGGGCGCAGCGGCCGGGGCCGAAGGCACGCGGGTGCAGGTCCAGCGAGCAGCCGTGGGCCAGCAGGTCGCGCGCGCGGGGTCCGCCGACCAGGAGGGTGGTGCGCTGGGCGGAGACGTCGGTGACGGAGACCGGTTCGTCCCCCGCCGCCGAGCGGATCCGGCTCTCCAGATCCCGCTCGGTGCCGCGCAGGCCCACCACGAGCCATTCGTCGGGGCCGAGCCACACCGCGGTCACGTCCCCCGCGTGCACGACGGTGTTGGGTTCCAGGGGCAGTTGGAGGCCCAGGGCCAGTGCGACGGCTTCCGCCGCCGGGCTCTTGGCGTCGAGGCGGACGTTCACCTGGGCCAGGAAGGGGAGTTCGGCCAGCCGGATCGCGCCCCGGGAGGAGCGGGTCGCGGCGGCCAGGCGGTGGGCGGCGTCGCCCAGGGGGCTGCGCTGCCGTGCGGTCAGGGCGGTGTCAGCCATCGCGGCGGGCTCCCTCGGGGTCGTAGAGGACGGGGCTTGCGACGGTCACCGGGACCAGCCGGTCGCCGACGGGTGCGAAGAGACGGTCGCCGATCCGGTCCCGGCCGCCCTTGATCAGGGCGAGCGCGAAGGTCCGGCCGAGTGCCGCGCTGCGGTAGCTGGAGGTGACATGACCGAGCATCGGCACGGGTGGGGCGGGCAGTTCGCGGTCGGCGACCAGGTGCGTGCCCTCCGGCAGGAAGACGGCCGGGTCCTCGGTCAGGAGCCCGACGAGGTGCTTGCGGTCGGGGCGGACGGTGTCGGCGCGGGCGTAGGAGCGCTTGCCGATGAAGTCGCGCTTCTTCTTGGAGACCGCCCAGCCCATGCCGATGTCCTGCGGGGTGACCGTGCCGTCGGTGTCCTGGCCGACGATCGGGTAGCCCTTCTCGGCACGCAGCACGTGCATGGTCTCGGTGCCGTAGGGAGTGATGCCGTACGGGGCGCCTGCCTCGTACAGCGCCTCCCACAGGGCGAGCGCGTCCCACGGCGACACGTTGATCTCGTAGGCGAGTTCGCCAGAGAAGCTGATCCGGCACACGCGCGCGTCGATGCCGGCGACGTCCGACTCCCGCCACGCCATGAACGGGAAGTCCTCGTTGGACACGGCCAGTCGGGGTGCCAGTGAGCCGAGGACCTCGCGGGACTTCGGACCGACCAGGGCCACCGTGGCCCACTGCTCGGTGACCGAGGTGCAGTGGACCCGCAGTTCCGGCCACTCGGTCTGCAGCCACTCCTCCATCCAGTCCAGGACGGCCGCCGCGTTGCCGGTCGTGGTGGTGACCAGGAACCGGTCCTGGGCGAGCCGGATGACCGTGCCGTCGTCGAAGACCATGCCGTCCAGGCGGCACATCACGCCGTAGCGGATCATGCCGACCTTCAGGGTGCTCATCATGTTGGTGTAGAGCCGGTCGAGGAAGAGCGCCGCGTCCGGGCCCTGCACATCGATCTTGCCGAGCGTGGAGGCGTCCATGAACGCCACGCCCTCGCGGGCGGCGCGGCACTCGCGCAGCACGGCGCTCTCCATGTCCTCGCCGTCCTGCGGGTAGTACCAGGGGCGCTTCCACTGGCCGACGTTCTCGAACAGCGCCCCGTGCGCCACATGCCACGCGTGCAGGGCCGTCGTGCGAACCGGGTCGCTCAGCGCGCCGCGGTCGCGCCCGGCGAGGGCGGCGAAGGAGACCGGGGTGTACGGCGGCCGGAAGGTCGGCAGGCCGAGCGCCGAGATGTCCACGCCGAGGAGCTCGGCGACCACTCCGCTCGCCAGGACGCCGGCCGTCCTGCCCTGGTCGCCCCCGGTTCCGGCGGTCGTGTAGCGCTTGGTGTGCTCCACCGAGCGCAGACCCGCCCCCGTCGCCCGCGCCAGGTCGTCGACCGTCACGTCACGCTGGAGGTCGACGAACCGGGGGGCGCCGGTGTCGGTGGGGACGGTGAAGACCTGCATGGGCGGGGTGTACGGCTGTGCGGCCGTGGCCGGGAGGGCGGGCGCCTCGGCGGTGTAGCCCTCCGCCTCGACCGCCCGGGCGCCGGCCGCCGCGCCCTGCGCGAGGACCGTGGCCAGGTCGAAGGCGCCGTTCGCGCTGCCCGCGACCTCCACCGCCTGCCGGCCGTGGTCGGGCACGAACGTGCCGAGCACGTCGTCGTGACGGAGCTTGCCGCCCGCCTGGCTGAACAGGTGCGCGACCGGGTTCCAGCCGCCGGAGACCAGCAGCAGGTCGGCGGTGAACTCCCGCTGCCCCGTGGCCTCCCGGTGTCCGGCCGGCTCTCCGTACGGGGCGACCGTCACGGCCGTGAGCCGGTCCGTGCCCTGAGTGCCGGTGACCGCGTGTCCGGCGAACACCTCGATCCCGGCGGACCGGGCGCGCTCGGCCCACTCCCCCGGCTCGGGCCGGGTGTCGACGATCGCGGCGATGTCGACGCCCGCCGCCACCAGGTCGAGCGCGGCGGCGTAGGCGCTGTCGTTGGTGGTGAACACGACCGCCTGCCGGCCCGGCAGCACGCCGTACCGGCGGAGGTACGTCCGGGCCGCGGAGGCCAGCATCACGCCGGGCCGGTCGTTGTCGCCGAACGCCAGCGAACGCTCGTGCGCGCCGGTCGCCAGTACGACGTGGCGGGCGCGGATCCGCCAGACACGCTCGCGGGAGACGTTCGCCGGGGCCTCGGCGCCGAGGTGGTTGGTGCGGCGCTCGACGGCGAGGAGGTGGTTGTCGTCGTAGTGGCCGAAGACGGTCGTGCGCCGCAGGACGCGCACCTCGGGCGCCGCTTCGAGCCGCGCGCGCGTCGCCTCGACCCAGTCGAGGTGCTCGCCGGTGCCGAGCAGGCTGCCGCCGGGTTCCGGCTGGTCGTCGGCGAGGATGACGCGGGCGCCGGTGCTCGCCGCCGCCGCTGCCGCCGCGAGGCCGGCCGGGCCCGCGCCGACGATCAGCAGGTCGCAGTGGGCGTGTACGGCGTCGTAGCGGGCGGGGTCCGGTTCGGTGGCGAGGCGTCCCTGGCCCGGGAGGCTGCTCGCGACCAGGCCGTCGTACAGCTCGACGGTAGTGGCGGGGAGCATCGGCTCGGGGAAGGGGGCCTCGATCTGGACGACCGCGTTCGGTTCCTCCACGCCGGCCGAGAAGATGCCTCGGGGGCGGCCCAGCTTGATGCTGGTGGAGGCCTGGATGACGCCGTTGGCGAGGAGGGCGGAGGCCAGGGTGTCGCCCCGGTAGCCCTGGTATGCGGTGCCGTCGAAGGTGAAGGTGAAGGGGGTGTCGCGGTCGATTCGGCCGCCGGCGGGGGTGCGGAAGGGATGGTCGCCCCCGCCGCCCCTAACCGTCCCATCCTCCAGGGGCTCTGCCCCTTCGACCCCGCCAGGGGGCTCCGCCCCCTGGACCCCCGTCGGCCCTGAACGGACCTCGTCCTCAAACGCCGGACAGGCTGGTTGCTCCGGACGGGGCTCCACCGTCTCCGGACGTGACTCCCCCACCTTGTACACGGCGAGGATCTCGTTCGTCGCCGTGTCCCGCACCGCGTTGAACCACTTGCGGCAGCCCGCCGCATGGCTCCACCGCTCGGCGAACGGGCCCTTGGGGTTGTCGCGGAAGAACAGGTACCGCGCCCACTCCTCGTCGGTGAGGGCGGCGGGGTCCTCGGGGTAGGGGACGTGGGCCTGGCCACCGTAGTGGAACTCGGCCTCGTCACGGGGCCCGCACCACGGGCAGGGGATGAGCAGCATGGTTCGGCTCCCTAGTGGGCCACCGCGGCCGCGCCGTGCTCGTCGACGAGCGCGCCGGTGGTGAAACGGTCGAGCGAGAAGGGGGCGTTCAGAGCGTGCGGGGTGTCGTGGGCGATGGTGTGGGCGTAGACCCAGCCGACACCCGGGGTGGCCTTGAAACCACCGGTCCCCCAGCCGCAGTTGAGGTAGAGGTTGCCGACCGGGCTGAGGCCGACGATGGGCGAGGCGTCCGGGCTGACGTCGACGATGCCGCCCCAGGTGCGCAGCACATGCGCGCGGGCGAAGACCGGGAAGAGCTCCAGGGCCGCCGACATCTGCTCCTCGATGATGTGGAACGCGCCGCGCTGGGTGTAGGAGTTGTAGGCGTCGATGCCCGCGCCCATCACCAGTTCGCCCTTGTGCGCCTGGCTGACGTACACGTGGACGGCGTTGGACATCACCACGGTCGGATGCACCGGCTCCAGCAGTTCGGAGACGAGCGCCTGCAACGGGTGGCTCTGGATGGGCAGTTCGATGCCCGCCATGGCCGCGAGGACCGAGGTGTGGCCGGCCGAGCACAGGGCCACCTTGCCCGCGGCGATCGGGCCGAGCGTGGTCTGTACGCCGACCACCCGGCCGCCCACCACGTCCAGCCCGGTGACCTCGCAATTCTGGATGATGTCGATGCCGGCGGCGTCCGCGGAACGGGCGAAGCCCCAGGCCACGTAGTCGTGCTTGGCGATGCCGGCGCGCGGCTGGTAGGTGCCGCCGAGGACCGGGTAGCGCACGTCGGGTGAGGTGTTGACGATCGGGCAGACCTCTTTGACCGCTTGCGCGTCGAGCCATTCCGCGTCGACGCCGTTGAGCCGGTTGGCCTCGACCCGGCGGACGCTGTCGCGCACGTCCTGCAGGCTGTGGGCGAGGTTCAGCACGCCGCGCTGGGAGAAGAGGATCGGGTAGTCCAGCTCCTCCTCCAGGCCCTCCCACAGCTTGAGTGCGTGCTCGTAGATGCCCGCGCTCTCGTCCCACAGGTAGTTGGAGCGGATGATCGTGGTGTTGCGGGCCATGTTGCCGCCCGCGAGCCAGCCCTTCTCCAGGACCGCGACGTTGGTGATGCCGTGGTTCTTCGCCAGGTAGTGGGCGGTGGCGAGGCCGTGGCCGCCGCCGCCCACGATCACCACGTCGTACGACCGCTTGGGCGCGGGGGTGCGCCAGAGCCAGTCCGGGTGGTCGGGCAGGTCGGCGCCGGGGGTGCGGGGGCTCATCGGGCGTCTCCGTCGTGCGAGAGGTGCGGGTAGAGCGGGTGCCTGGCCGCCAGCGCCTCGGTGCGGGCGCGTAGTGCGGCCACGTCCGGCTCGGGCTGGAGGGCGAGGGCGATCACGTCGGCGACCTCGGCGAAGTCGTCCTCCGTGAAGCCGCGGGTGGCGAGCGCCGGGGTGCCGATGCGCAGTCCGGAGGTGACCATGGGCGGGCGCGGGTCGAAGGGGACGGCGTTGCGGTTGACGGTGATACCGATCTCGTGCAGCAGGTCCTCTGCGTGCTTGCCGTCGAGTTCGGAGTCCCGCAGGTCGACGAGGACGAGGTGGACGTCCGTGCCGCCCGTCAGCACCTTCACCCCGGCCGCTGCCGCGTCGGGCCGGGTGAGGCGTTCGGCGAGGATGCGGGCGCCGGCCAGGGTGCGGGCCTGGCGTTCGGCGAACTCGGGCGACGCGGCGACCTTGAAGGACACCGCCTTGGCCGCGATGACGTGCTCCAGCGGGCCGCCCTGCATGCCCGGGAAGACCGCCGAGTTGATCTTCTTGGCGAGGTCGGCGTCGTTGGTCAGGATCACCCCGCCGCGGGGACCGCCGAGCGTCTTGTGCGTGGTGGTGGTGACCACGTGCGCGTGCGGGACGGGGCTCGGGTGCAGTCCGGCGGCGACCAGGCCCGCGAAGTGCGCCATGTCGACCATGAGGAGCGCACCGACCTCGTCGGCGATCCGGCGGAAGGCCGCGAAGTCCAGCTGCCTGGGATACGCCGACCAGCCCGCGATGATCATCTTGGGGCGGTGCTCCTTGGCGAGCCGTTCCACCTCGTCCATGTCGACGAGGTTGTCCGCCTCGGAGACGTGGTAGGGCACGACGTTGAGCATCTTGCCGCTGTAGTTGATGCGCATGCCGTGGGTGAGGTGGCCGCCGTGCGCGAGGTCCAGGCCGAGGACGGTGTCGCCGGGCTGGAGCAGGGCGAAGAACACGGCGGTGTTCGCCTGGGCGCCCGAGTGCGGCTGGACGTTGGCGTAGCCGGCGCCGAAGAGGGACTTGACGCGTTCGATCGCCAGCCGCTCGGTGACGTCGACGTGTTCGCAGCCGCCGTAGTAGCGGCGGCCGGGATAGCCCTCGGCGTACTTGTTGGTCGCGACCGAGCCCTGCGCCTCCATCACGGCGGTGGGCGCGAAGTTCTCGGAGGCGATCATCTCCAGGGTGGACTGCTGGCGGTGCAGCTCGGCGTGGAGGGCTTCGTGGACCTCGGGGTCCAGCTCCGCCAGGGGCGTGTTCAGCGCGTTCATACGGTGATCGCGTTCCTCTCGGCGGCCTCGACGACGTTGGCGAGCAGCATGGCTCGGGTCATGGGTCCCACTCCCCCGGGCATCGGCGCGAGCCATCCGGCGACCTCGGCGGCCTCCGGGTGGACGTCGCCGACGAGCCCGCGCTCGGTGCGGGTGATGCCGACGTCCAGGACGGCCGCGCCGGGGCGCAGCATGTCCTTGGTGATCAGTCCGGGCGAGCCGGCCGCCGCGACGACGATGTCCGCCTCGCGTACGTGCCAGGCCAGGCCCTTGGTGCCGGTGTGGCACAGGGTGACGGTGGCGTTCTCGGACCTGCGGGTGAGCAGCAGTCCGATGGGCCGTCCGACCGTGATGCCCCGGCCGACGACGCACACCCGCGCTCCGGCGAGCGGGACGTCGTGGCGGCGGAGCAGTTCGACGATGCCGCGCGGGGTGCACGGCAGGGGCGCCTCGACGCCGAGGGTGAGCCGGCCGAGGTTGACCGGGTGCAGCCCGTCGGCGTCCTTGGCGGGGTCCATGCGCTCCAGGACGGCGTTGGCGTCCAGGTGGCGGGGCAGCGGGAGCTGCACGATGTAGCCGGTGCAGGCCGGGTCGGCGTTGAGTTCGTCGATGACGTCCTCGACCTGCCGCTGGGTGGCGTCGGCGGGCAGCTCGCGGCGGAGGGAGGCGATGCCGACCTGCGCGCAGTCGCGGTGCTTGCCGGAGACGTAGGCGTGACTGCCCGGGTCGTCGCCGACGAGTACGGTGCCGAGGCCGGGAGGTCGGCCGGTCAGGGCCGTCGACTTGGCGACGCGCTCGGCGAGTTCACGGCGGATGGCGGCAGCGGTGGCCTTGCCGTCGAGAATTTGTGCGGTCACGTGCGGTGCTCCCCTCGAACGCTCAGCCGCGAAGGCGGGACATGGCCGGGTCGAACAACGGCTCCTCGGCGACGACCGCCTCGATCCGCTGGTCGAAGTAGCCGATGTGCACGGTCCTGCCGGGCTCGGCCAGTTCCGCCGGGAGCCAGGCGTAGGCGATGCCCTTGCCGATCGTGTAGCCGTACGCGGCGCTGGTGACGTAACCGACGGCCCGGTCGCCGTCGTACACCGGCTCCTTGCCCATGACGACCGCCCGCGGGTCGTCGATGGTGAGGCAGCTCAGCCTGCGCCGCACGTCGTTCTTGCGCCGCTCCAGCGCCGCCTTGCCGATGAAGTCGCCCTTGTCGAGCCTGACGGCGAAGCCGACGCCGGCCTCGTAGGGGTCGTGCTCGTAGGTCATGTCGGTGCCGAAGGAGCGGTAGCCCTTCTCCAGACGCAGGCTGTTGAAGGCGCCCCGGCCGGCGACGATGCCGCCCAGCGGCCGGGCCGCGGCCCACAGGGTGTCCCACAGCTTCAGGCCCTGGTCGGCGGTGGTGTACAGCTCCCAGCCCAGCTCGCCGACGTACGACAGCCGCATGGCGGTGACCGGTACCGAGCCGATGTAGGCCCGCTTGGCGCGGAAGTACTTCAGGCCGTCGCCCGAGAAGTCCGCGTCGGTGAGGGGCTGCAGCACCTCGCGGGCGAGCGGGCCCCACAGGCCGATGCAGCAGGTGCCGGCGGTGATGTCGCGGACCTGGACGCGGCCGTCGGCGGCCAGGTGGCGGGTGAACCAGTCGAGGTCCAGGTTGCCGTTGGCGCCGACCTGGAAGAGGTCGAGCGCGAGGCGGGCGACGGTGATGTCGCTGCGGATGCCGCCGTCGTGGTCCAGGAGCAGCGTGTACGTCACCGAGCCGACGGACTTGGCGACCTTGCCGGTGACCAGGCCCTCCAGGAAGTCGGCGGCTCCGGGGCCGCTGACCTCCAGGCGCTTGAGGGCGGTCATGTCGTAGAGGGCGACCTTCTCGCGGGTGGCCTGGGCCTCGGCGCCGACGATGGGCGACCAGTAGCGGGCGGCCCAGTCGTTGGGGGTGGGGATGTCGCGGCCCTCGACCAGCGAGGCGTTGGCCTCGTACCACTGGGGGCGCTCCCAGCCGTTCGCCTCCAGGAAGAACGCGCCGTGTTCCTGCTGGCGGGCGTAGAAGGGGCTGGTGCGGATCGGGCGCGGCTTCCCGGCCGGCTGGAGGGGGTGGAGGATGTCGTAGACCTCGACGAAGTTCTGGCAGTCGCGGGCCAGGACGTACTCCGGGGAGAGCTGGTGCGGCTCGAAGCGGTTGACGTCGCACTCGTGCAGGTCGAAGGAGGAGCAGTAGCCGTCGACCAGCCACTCGGCGACGGCCCGGCCGACGCCCGCGGAGTGGGTGACCCACACGGCCTCGGCGACCCAGAAGCCCTTGACGTCCGGGGACTCGCCGAGCAGCGGGTAGCCGTCGGTGGTGAAGGAGAACAGGCCGTTGATGCCCTCCTCGACCTTCGCCTCCTTGGTCGCCGGGAGCAGGGACTGGGTCTCGGTCCAGGCGTCCTCGAAGTCCTCCTCGGTGAACTTCAGCACCGAGGGCATCTCCTCGGCCTCGTCCACGGAGAGGATGTCGCCGGCGCAGACCGGCATGGGGCGGTGGCCGTAGTAGCCGATGCCGAGGCCGTCGAAGCGGTCGCGGTAGTAGAGGTCGGCGTCCTGGTGGCGCAGGATCGGGCGGACCGCCTCCTCGGTCTGGCCGGCGAGGGCGGGGACCGGGCCGGTCCAGGCGAGCTGGTGGGCGAGCGGGGTGAGCGGCAGGTTCATGCCGACCATGCGGGCGATCTTCGGTCCCCAGATGCCGGCACAGCACACGACGATGTCGGCTTCGATCTCGCCCTGGTCGGTCACCACGCCGGTGACGCGGCCCTCGCTCTGCCGGACGTCGAGGACTTCGTGCCGGGCGAGGAAGCGCACGCCGCGTTCGGTGGCCCGGCGGATCTGCGCCTCGACGGCCAGGACGGCCTTGGCGAGGCCGTCGGTGGGGACCAGGAGGCCGCCGAGGACCTTGTCGCGGTCGACCAGCGGGTGCTTCTCCACGCACTCGTCCGGGGTCAGCAGGCGCGCCTCGATGCCCCAGGCGCTGATCCAGCCGTGCCGCCGCCGGAGTTCGGCGAGACGCTCCGGGCTGGTCGCCACCTCGAGGCCGCCGACCTGGAGGAAGCAGGGCTTGCCGTCCACCTCCAGGGAGCAGAACTTCTCGACCGTGTACCGGGCCAGCTCCGTCATGGTCTTCGAGGCGTTCGTCTGGAAGACCAGGCCCGGCGCGTGCGAGCTGGAGCCCCCGGTGGCCGGGAGGGGGCCCTGGTCGACGACGGTCACCTCGGTCCAGCCGCGTGCGGAGATCTCGTCCGCCAGGGCGGCTCCCACGACGCCCGCTCCGATGATGACCACTCGGGGTCCCGCCATCGCCCAACCTCCGAACTTGAGACCGGTTCAGTTGCTTGTTGCGCAACTTGATTCAGGTTGCGCAACTCAATGTGCCTGGCGCCATGGAGGGTGTCAAGGGGTCGGTGACGTCGGAAAACGGCCCGGAACACGGCGACGCCCGGCGGGCGGTACGCACGGGTGCGCACCGCCCGCCGGGCGTCCTCGGCCGACCTTTTCCGACGTGCTACTTCAGCCAGGCGTCGACCTTGTCGCGGTTGGCCTCGACCCACTTCTTGGCCGCCGCGTCGTCCGACATCTTGTCCACCGCGATGTACTTGGCCACGGTGTTCTGGTCGTCGTTCGTCCAGTGGAAGTTCTTCACCAGCTTGTAGGCCGGGCTGCCCGACTTGGCGAACTGCGCACTGACGATCTTGTCCAGGTCGTAGACGGGATAGTCGCAGGCGATCTTCGCCGCGTCGGCGTCGCAGCCCTTGGTGTAGGTGGGCAGGTTGACCTTCACCAGCGGCACTTCCGACAGGAACCACTGCGGTTCGTAGAAGTAGCCGATCATCCACTGCTTGTTCTTCTCGGCGGTGCGGAAGGCCTGGATGAGCGCGGTCTCACTGCCCGCGTACACCACCTTGAAGTCCAGCTTCAGGTTCTTGACCAGGGCGGCGTCGTTGGTGACGTACGACGGGTCGCCGTCGAGCAGCTGGCCCTTGCCGCCCGACTCGGAGGTCTTGAAGTTGGCGGCGTACTTGTTCAGGTTCTTCCAGTCGGTGATGTCCGGGTGGGCCTTGGCCAGCCACGGCGGCACGAACCAGCCGATGACGCCCTTGTTCCCGGTGGAGCCGGCCTCGACGGCGGTCTTCTGGTCGGTGATGTACTTCTTCCTCAGATCGTCGTGGCCCCAGTTCTCCAGGACGGCGTCGACCTCACCGGTCCCGAAGCCCTGCCAGGCGATCTCCTCCTTCAGATCCTTCTTGTTGACCGTACAGCCGAGGTCGTGCTGCGCCACGTACGCGACGACCGCCGCGTCCGCCTCGTAGCCGACCCACGGGTTGACGGCCAGGTTGAAGGTGCCGCACTTGCCGCCCGAGGACTTCGAGCCGGCCGAGGTGCTGTCGCCGACCTTGGCCCCCGAGCAGGCCGTGAGGGTGAGACCGAGGACGGCCAGGCCGGCCGCGCCGGCTCGCCAGTGTCTTGCCATGGTGTCGTGCTCCTTATGCCCTGGTGCGTCGCGCCGCAGCCTGAGTGATCCGGTCGAACATGACTCCGAGCAGTACGATGGCGAGCCCCGCCGCCAGCCCCTTTCCGTACAGCTCTCCCTGCGAGAATCCGGCCACGACGTCGTAGCCGAGGGCGCCTGCCCCTACCAGGCCGCCCACCACAACCATCGACAGCACGTAGATCAGGCCCTGGTTGGTCGCCAGAGTCAGGGCACTGCGTGCCATCGGCAGTTGGACCTTGGTGATGATCTGCCAGGTGTTGCACCCGGCGGAGGTGGCCGCCTCCACGGTGGACTCGGACACGTTCCGCACACCGTCCGCGATGATCTTGATCGCCACGGGCGCCGCGTACACGACGGCCGCGACGATCGCGGTGAACCGGGTGGCGCCGAAGAGCGCCAGGAACGGCACCAGATAGACGAACGGCGGCATGACCTGCGCGGCGTCCAGGCTGGGCCGCACTATCCGGTCCACGAGCCCGCTGCGCCCCATCCACACACCGAAGACGACGCCGAACAGCATCACCAGCACTGTTGCCACGGCGGTCGAGGCGAGGGTCGTCATGCTGTCCGACCACAGCCCGGTGCCGACGAGCAGCCCGACGCACACGGCGGCCGTCACCGCGGCGAGCCGGCCGCCGAGGACCGCGCCCAGCGCGACCAGGGTGATGCCGACGAGCCACCACGGGGAGTCCGTGAGCAGTGTCTGGAACGGGTTCAGCAGACCGTTGGTGATGACGTCCCGGATGCCGTTGGTCAGTCCCGAGAGGTGGTCCTGCAACCAGGTGGTCGTCGAGTCGGCCGCGCTCGCGATGTGGCTGCCGGTGCTGCCGTTGCCGGGGAACTCGGCCGCCCAGACGTAGGTGTGCGACAGATAGACCAGGACGGCCGCCGCGATCCCGCCCGCCACCAGCAGCGGACGGCGCCACTTCCTCAGGCGGTCACCGCTGCGCCGGGCCGCGTCGGCGCGTGCGGCCGCCGCGGTGGTGACCCGGTCGAGCACGATGGCCATGACGACGATGGCCAGGCCGGCGTTGAAGGCCGTACCGACGTCGAGCGACTGCAGGGCCTGTACGACGGTCTTGCCGAGGCCGGGCGCGTCGATCAGGGCGGCGATGGTCACCATGGCCAGGGCGGCCATGATGGTCTGGTTGACGCCCATGACCACGGTGCGCTTCGACATCGGCAGCAGCACCTTCAGCAGTTGCTGCGACCGTGTGGTGCCGAGCGAGTCGGCGGCCTCGACGGTGGTCTCGGGCACCGAGCGGATGGCGTGCGCGGTGATGCGGATGGCGGGCGGTGCCGCGTAGATCACCGTGGTGATCACGGCGGAGGCTCCGCCGATGAGGAAGATCAGGGTCAGCGGGGCGAGGTAGACGAACGTCGGCATCGTCTGCATGAAGTCCAGGAAGGGCGTCATGATCCGGTTGAACCGGTCGGAGAGACCGGCCCACACGCCCAGCGGGATGCCGATGAGCAGGGCCACGAGGACCGCCGACAGGGTCAGCGCGAGGGTGTCCATGCTCTCCTGCCACAGGCCCTGCAGCCCGAAGAAGGTGAAGCCCGCGACCGCCAGCAGCGCGACCCGCCAGTTGCCCACGGCCCAGGAGACATAGCCGGTGAGTCCGACGACGCCGAGCCAGCCGATCTGCGGGACCGGGCGACTGCCGGTGGGCTGGGAGATCAGCGACTGGACGAAGGTCACCAGGTTGTCGATGACCAGCCGGATCTCGTTGAAGAAGTACAGGAAGAGCGGGTTGGAGTTCCGGTTGGCCCCGATGCTGTCGTTGAGGTCGTTCAGCCGGCGGTGCAGACCGGTGAGGTCGGCCGCCGCGAGGGTCAGCGTCTGCCGGCCGCGCAGCACGGCGAAGAGCACCAGCCAGGCGAGCAGGATCGCCGCCACCACCATGGGACGGCTGACCTTCTGACGTATCGTCGCGACCGGTGCGGTCGCATCGGCGGCTACGGCCATCACGCACCGCCTTCCTGACCGGCTGCCTGCCCGGCGACGACGGAGAGGATCTCCTCGTCGCCGACGATGCCGAGCAGCTTGCCGTCCTCGACGACCTTGACCGGCTTGTGGGCGGCCAGCACGGTGCGGGTGGCCTCGCGCACCACGACGTCCGGTCCCAACTCGGGCCCGTCGAGGGCGTCGTCGGGTTCGGCGGGGCGCATGATCCAGCGCAGGGTGAGGACGTCGCCGCGCGGCACGTCCTTGACGAAGTCGCGTACGTAGTCGTCGGCGGGGGCACCGACGAGTTCGTCTCCGGTGCCGCACTGGACCATCTTGCCGTCGCGCATGATCAGGATGCGGTCGCCGAGCTTCAGGGCCTCGGAGAGGTCGTGGGTGATGAACACCATGGTCTTGCCGACCTCGTGGTGCAGGCGGATGACCTCGCTCTGCATGTCGCGGCGGATCAGCGGATCGAGCGCGGAGAACGGCTCGTCGAAGAAGAGGACGTCGGGGTCGCCGGCGAGGGCGCGGGCCAGGCCGACGCGCTGCTGCATACCGCCGGAGAGCTGGTCGGGGTAGGAGTTCTCGTATCCGGCCAGGCCCACCAGTTCGACGACCTCCAGGGCCTTCCTGGTGCGCTCGGCCCTGCCCATGCCGCGGATCTCCAGGCCGAACGCCACGTTGTCGACGACCTTGCGGTGCGGCAGCAGACCGAAGTGCTGGAAGACCATGGAGAACTTGCTGCGCCGCAGTTCGCGCAGCCGGCGGGCGTCGGCGCCCCGGATGTCCTCGCCCTCGAAGACGACTTCTCCGGCGGTGGGTTCGATCAGCCGGGTCAGACATCGCACCAGGGTGGACTTGCCGGAGCCGGACAGGCCCATGACGACGAAGACCTCGCCGGGCGACACCTCGAAGTCGACGTCGCGTACGGCGGCGGTGCATCCGGTGCGGTCCATGAGCTCGCGGCGGCTGAGTCCGCACAACTCCTCGGAGCCCGGCACCTCGTCGGCCTTCGGCCCGAACACCTTCCACAGCCGGCGCACGGAGATGACCGGGGTGCGGTCCTTGGGATCCTGGGACGTGTCGCGCCGCTGCGACACCTCGGTCTGTGCTGGGGTCATGATCGACCTCTTTCGGCGTTCAGCCGCGGAACCAGTGTTGCGGCCGGGGTTGGATGTTCTGCCAGACGTGCTTGGGCTCTCGGTACTCGTCGAGGCCGGTCGGTCCCAGCTCACGGCCCACGCCGGAGTGCCCGAAACCGCCCCATTCCGCTTGCGGCACATAGGGGTGGTAGTCGTTGATCCACACGGTGCCGTGGCGCAGCCCGCGGGCCACGCGCTGGGCCTTTCCCGCGTCCTGCGTCCAGACGGCTCCGGCGAGGCCGTACTCGGTGTCGTTGGCGATGCGGACGGCGTCGTCCTCGTCGTGGAAGCGCTCGACGGTGAGCACGGGTCCGAAGGACTCCTCGTGCACCACGCGCATGTCCTGCCGGCACTCGTCGAGGACGGTGGGCGGGTAGTAGAAGCCGCCTTCGAGCGCGGGGTCGTCGGGGCGTGCGCCGCCGCAGCGCAGTACGGCGCCCTCGGCGAGTCCCGCGGCGACGTACGCCTCGACCTTCTCGCGGTGCTGCGCGGAGATCAGCGGACCGGTCTCGGCGTCGGGGTCGAAGGGTCCGCCGAGGCGGATGAGCCGGGCCCGCCGTACGACCTCGTCGACGAAGGCGTCGTGGATCGAGTCCTCGACGATCAGCCGGGCGCCGGCCGAGCAGACCTGCCCGGAGTGCAGGAACACGGCGGTGAGCGCGAAGTCGACGGCGGTGGCGAAGTCGGCGTCGGCGAAGACCACGTTCGGGTTCTTGCCGCCGAGTTCCAGCGCGACCTTCTTCACCGTCGCGGCGGCGGTGGCCATGATGTGCCGCCCGGTCTGCAGACCTCCGGTGAACGACACCATGTCCACGGCCGGATGCTCGGCGAGCGGTGCGCCCGCCTCGGCTCCGGCGCCCAGCACCAGATTGGCGGCGCCGGCCGGGAGTCCCGCCTCCTGAAGGGCCTTCATCAGCAGGACGGAGGTGGAGGGCGTCAGCTCGCTGGGCTTGAGGACGACGGTGTTGCCCGCGAGAAGGGCCGGGGCGACCTTCCAACTGGCTTGCAGCAGCGGGTAGTTCCAGGGGGTGATCAGTCCGCAGACGCCGACGGGCTCGTAGGTGACCCGGCTGAGGGCGTCGTCGCGGCCGGTGTCGACCACCCGTCCTGCGCTGGTGCCGGCGATGCCGCCGTAGTACCGGAAGCAGGAGACGACGTCGGCGATGTCGTACTCGCTCTCGACCAGCCGCTTGCCGGTGTCGAGGGATTCGGCGCGGGCGAACTCCTTGGCGTCCCGCTCGATGATGTCCGCGGTGCGCAGCAGCAGGGCGCCGCGCTCCCGTTCGGGGGTGCGGGGCCAGGGGCCCTCGTCGAAGGCGCGCCGGGCGGCGGCGATCGCCGCCTCGGTGTCGGGGCGGGTCGCCTCCGCGACCGTGGCGACCAGCGTGCCGTCCGCCGGACAGCGGATCTCCCGGTGGCCGCCGGCCACCGCGCCGCGCCATTCTCCGTCCACATACAGATCTGCCACGGCCGTGCCCTTCGGATCAATTCGTTGCGCATCGTGCATTGAATTGCTTGTGGTGGAACACCCTGGCCGAATCGGCCGAGACCCGTCAAGGGGTCGGTGTATCTCGATTTGGCCGCCGCCGCGCCGCTCCCCGCGCGCGTCAGCCGCCCAGCCGGTCCAGTGCCGCACGGCGCCAGCGCTCCGTCTCGGCGATCTGGTTGAAGGTGAAGAGGTGCAGACCGGCCACCGCGGCCGCGGGCCCGGAGAACGCCTCCGCCGAGCGGCTGAGCAGCCGCTCGGGAGCGTAGCCGCCGGGTGCCGCGAACCGCAGGAACCAGGAGGGGTGCCGGGTGAGGAAGCGTGTCGACTCCCCCACCCCGATCTTCGTCGCCATGGCCAGCAGCTTCGCCCGCTGCACGGGTCCGGCGACGCCCACGTACACGGGCAGGGTGACGTCACGGCGCCGGATCCTGGCGATCCAGTCGCCGAGCACGCGCGCATCGAAGCACAGGTTGCTGACGATGTACGTGGCGTGCGCCCGCTTGTCCCACATCGACTGGATGGTGATGTCGTCGTGGATGAGCGGATGGCTCTCCGGATAGCCCGTGATGCCCAGGTCGGCGAAGGGACTGCCCAGGTCGCTCAGCCCGCGCAGCACCGGCAGCGCCCCGTCGTACGGGCCGGCCGGCGGATCGGCGTCACCGGCCGGCACGAAGACGTCGTCGACGCCTGCCGCGCGCAGCCGCTCGGCCACGTCCTTCAGGTGGGTGTCGTCCCGCAGCAGCCGTGCGGGCACATGGGGGACGACGCGGTAACCGTGCGCCGCGAGCCGCTCGGTGAGGCCGAGCGTCGGCTCCAGCCCCTTGACCGGCGACGCCGTGACCGTGACCACGACGTCGCGGGGCACATGGGCGAGGACCTTCCCCTCGGTCGCCTTCGCGGGCAGCACCTCGTAGCGGACGCGGCCGAGCAGCGCGCGCAGGACCTCGGCGCCCATGGCTCACCCGGCCTGCTTCTGGGCGTCGCGATGCCGGTAGTACGCGGCCTTGGAGGGCTCCAGCGGCTCCTTGCCGAGGATGAGGTCGGCCGCCTTCTCGGCGACCATCATCACCGGCGCGTAGATGTTGCCGTTGGTGACGTACGGCATCACCGAGGCGTCCACCACCCGCAGCCCGTCCAGTCCGTGCACCCGCAGGGACAGCGGGTCGACGACGGACATCTCGTCGGTGCCCATCTTGCAGGTGCACGAGGGGTGCAGAGCGGTCTCGCCCTCCTTGGCGACCCAGGCGAGGATCTCCTCGTCGGTCTCGACGGAGGGTCCGGGCGAGATCTCGCCGTCGTTGTACGGGGCGAGGGCGGGCTGGTTGAGGATCCTGCGCGCGACGCGGATCGCCTCGACCCACTCGCGGCGATCCTGCTCGGTGGAGAGGTAGTTGAAGCGCAGCGCGGGCTTGACCCGCGAATCCCTGCTCTTGATCTTCACCGATCCGATGGCATCCGAGTACATGGGCCCGACGTGCACCTGGTACCCGTGGCCGCCGGCCGGCGAGGAGCCGTCGTAGCGCACGGCGACCGGCAGGAAGTGGAACATCAGGTTGGGGTAGTCCACGTCCTCGTTGCTCCGGGCGAAGCCGCCCGCCTCGAAGTGGTTGGTGGCCGCGGGACCCTTGCGGAACAGCCACTGCAGCCCGATGAAGGGGGCGCGCCACTTCGCCATGTACGGCTGCATGGAAACGGGCTGCTTGCAGCCGTACTGGACGTACACCTCCAGGTGGTCCTGCATGTTCTCGCCGACGCCCGGCAGATCGTGGACGACGTCGATGCCGAGGGCGGACAGTTCGGCGGCGTTGCCGACGCCGGAGAGCTGCAGCAGCTGCGGGGAGTTGATCGCGCCGCCGCACAGGATGACCTCGCCGGCGCGGACCTGCTGGGGCGCCCCCTTGCCGCGCCGGTACTCCACACCGACGGCCCGCTTGCCCTCGAAGAGCACCCGGGTGACGAGGGCACGTGTCTTCACCGTGAGGTTCGGCCGCTTCATCGCGGGCTTGAGGTACGCCTTCGAGGCCGACAGCCGGCGCCCGCGGTGGACGTTGCGGTCGAACTTGGCGAATCCTTCCTGCCGGAAGCCGTTGACGTCATCCGTCGGCACGTAGCCCGCCTCCTGCGTGGCCTTGAGGAAGGCGGTGAAGAGCGGGTTGGTCGCGGGACCGCGTTCGAGGACGAGGGGGCCGTCATGGCCGCGGAACTCGTCGTCCGGGTCGGCCGCGAGGCAGTTCTCCATCCGGCGGAAGTACGGCAGGCAGTGGGCGTAGTCCCAGGTCTCCATGCCGGGATCGGCCGCCCAGCGCTCGTAGTCCATGGGGTTGCCGCGCTGGAAGATCATGCCGTTGATGCTGCTGGAGCCGCCGAGCACCTTGCCGCGGGCGTGGTAGATGCGCCGGCCGCCCATGTGCAGCTCGGGCTCGGACTCGTACTTCCAGTCGTAGAAGCGGCTGCCGATGGGGTAGGTCAGCGCCGCGGGCATGTGGATGAAGACGTCCCAGGGGTAGTCGGAGCGGCCGGCCTCCAGGACGAGTACCCGGTTGCCGGGGTCGGCCGAGAGCCGGTTCGCCAGTGCGCTGCCGGCTGACCCACCGCCGACGATGACGAAGTCGTACTGCAAGGGAGCCATGGTGCCTCGTCTCGCTCGGGCCGCTGATGTGCGGGCATGCTAGTACGGGTATCGCTATACGCACTAGGTTGCGGACGGCGCAACTTGTAAGATCTTTGTTCACACTGCGTTGCTTGCATGTGTGTTGTTTACTGCGCGTATAGTTCCGCTATGAGCAACTACAGTCCGGATACCGAAACAAACGGATCACCACCCGGCGGGGTGCAGTCAGTCGACCGCGCCATCAGCGTGCTGGAGATCCTGGCCCAGCGCGGCGAGGCGGGCGTGAGTGAGGTGGCCGCCGAGATCGATGTGCACAAGTCGACCGCGTTCCGGCTGCTCGGGGCGCTGGAGGCGCGCGGTCTGGTGGAGCAGGCGACCGAGCGCGGCAAGTACCGGCTCGGCTTCGGCATCGTACGCCTGGCGGGCGCCGTCACGGGACGCATCGACATCACCCAGCAGGGACGTCCGGTGTGCGAGCGCCTCGCCGAGGAGATCGGCGAGACGGTCAACATCGCCGTGATGCAGGAGCGCTACGCGATCAATCTCTACCAGGTGCGCGGCCAGTCCGCCGTCACCGCCCACAACTGGGTCGGCCAGCTGACCCCGCTGCACGCCACCTCCAGCGGCAAGATCATGCTGGCCCACCTGCCGGCCGGGGAACGCGCGGCGCTGCTGACCGAGACCGGCCTGAAGAAGCTGACCCCGCACACCATCTCCGCGAAGGCGAAGCTGGAGAAGAACCTCGCCGAGGCCCGGGAGCGCGGTTACGCCTGGACGCTGGAGGAGCTGGAGATCGGGCTGCACGCCATGGCCGCCCCGATCCGCGACCGGGAGGGCCAGGTCATCGCGTCCATCAGCGCCTCCGGCCCCTCCTACCGGTTCACCGAGGAGCGCATGCACGAGCTGGCTCCGGTGCTGGTCAAGGGCGCGGAGGAGATCAGCCACCGGATGGGGTACCTCGGCTGAGCGCCCCGAGCACCACCGCCGTACGGCCCGCGTACGCCCCCCGCGCGGGCCACGGGCGCTCCTCCGGCACGACACAACCGCCCCCGCGTCACTCCGGCCGCAGCGTGCCGAGACGCTCGTTCACCCAGTCGTGGAAGGCACCGATGTGGTGCTCACTGGGCACCAGCACCCCGCCCTTGGCGTACAGCCGTGAGCTCATCCCCGGCTGAGTGCGTTCGCAGGCGTCGAAGTCCTGGCGGTTGACCCGGTCGAAGAGCTCCACGGACCGGCTGACGTCCTTGCCGCTCTCCACGACGTGCGGAAGGTAGAGCCAGTCGCACTCGACGACCGTGCGGTCGACGGCCACCGGGTACATCCGGTGGAAGATCACGTGGTCGGGCACGAGGTTGACGAACACCTGCGGCTTGACGGTGATCGCGTAGTACCGGCGGTCCTGCTCCTCGGACACCCCCGGAATGCGGTCCAGGCCCTCGGAGCCGTCGACGGTGAAGCCCTGGACGTCCGCGCCGAACTCGGCGCCGTGGCCGACGTAGTACTGGGCGGCGTAGCCGTCGGCGAACTCGGGCAGCACCTCGGTGAGTTCGGGGTGGATCGTGGCGCAGTGGTAGCACTCCATGAAGTTCTCGATGATGAGCTTCCAGTTCGCCTTGACGTCGTACACGATCCGCCTGCCCACCGACAGGTTCTCGATGCCGTAGCGCTCGATCGACTCCACGTCGCCGAGGCGTTCGACGACCGCGCCCATGACGTCCTCCTCGAAGGAGGGCGGGTTCTCCGCCAGACAGACCCAGACATAGCCGAGCCACTCGCGCACGGCCACGCTCACCAGGCCGTACTCGGTGCGGCCGACATCGGGCATCTTGGTCAGGTTGGGCGCCGCGACGAGCTTGCCGTTCAGGTCGTAGGTCCAGGCGTGGTACGGGCACTGGAAGGCCCGCTTGACCTCGCCCGTCTCCTCGGTGCAGAGCTTGGCTCCGCGGTGCCGGCAGACGTTGAAGTAGGCGCGGATCGCGTTGTCCCGGGCCCGGGTGACGAGGATGCTCTCGCGACCCACGTCCACGGTGCGGAAGGCACCCGGCTTGGCCAGGTCGGACGAACGCGCGACGCAGAACCACATCGCCTCGAAGATGCGCTCCTGTTCCTGGGCGAAGATGCCGGGATCGGTGTAGGCGGAGCCGGGGAGAGTGGCGATCAGGCTGTCCGGCAGGCTGGTCGAGGTCACGGTGCACTCCTCGGGAGACGTCGTGGGTCGGTAGGTCACGCGCCGGGAAGAGCAACTTCGGGCGGCGTTGTGTATGGAGCAACACTGCGTTTCATGTGCAACGCACAATGAGTTGCCGCAGGGGGTGGTGTCAAGATGCGGCGGAGGCGAACTGCTTGCGCCGGCGGGTGAACAGCCGCGGCTGGTTCATGCCGAGCACGGCGACCGGCCGATCGCCCCTGCGGTAGACGGCCAGAAAACTGCGGTCGTCGGTCGAGCCCTCCTCGACCGTCACGCTGTCGGCCCCGGCGGCGTGGCCGACGAACTGGATCTTCACGCCGTACTGATCGGACCAGAAGTACGGCGGCCGGGGCGCAGCCGGCTCGGTCGCACCGTGGGCGAGCAGCACGGCGACGGCGGCGTCCGGGCGTTCCAGCGCGCCGGTCCAGTGCTCGACCCTGCGGTGGGCCCCGGTGTACGGGTCGTACCAGTTGGCGCAGTCGCCCACGGCGACCACCCCGGCGACGCTCGTGCGGCCGTCGGCGCCGCACTTCACACCGTTGTCGAGTGCGACGCCGGAGCCCTCCAGCCACTCGACACAGGGGCGCGCCCCCACGCCGACGACGACGGTGTCGGCGGGGATGCTGCGGCCGTCCTCCAGGAGCACCGCGTCGACCCGGCGCTCCCCGCTCAGCCCCTTGACCCCCACGCCGCACAGCAGCCGTACGCCGTGATCCGCGTGGAGGGCGGAGACGACCTTGCCCATGGCCTCGCCGAGCGGCCCGGCCAGCGGTGTCGCGGCCGCTTCGACGACGGTCACGTCGAGACCGAGGGCGTACGCCGTGGAGGCGACCTCGGCGCCGACGAACCCGCCGCCGATCACCACGAGCCGTCCGCCCCGGGCCAGGTCGTCCCTCAGGGCGCGGGCGTCGTCGAGCGTGCGCAGCACATGGACGCCCGCGAGGCCCTCGGTGCCGGGCAGGGTGCGGGCGGCGGCGCCGGTCGCGATGACCACGCCGTCGGCACGTATCTCGCGGCCGTCGGCGAGCCGGATCGCCCGCTCGGTGCGGTCGAGTCCGGTGGCGCGGGCGCCGAGCACCCACTCCGCCCGGAGCTCCTCGTCGTCCCTCTCCAGTGCCAGTTCCGCTTCGCCGATGGCACCGGCCAGGAACTCCTTGGACAACGGCGGCCTGTCGTACGGGCGGTGGAGCTCGTCGCCGACGACGACCAGCCGGCCGTCGTACCCCCGCTTCCGCAGCGAGCGCGCGGCCGAGAGTCCGGCCAGCGAGGCGCCCACCACGGCGACGGTCCTCACGCGGGGCCTCCGGCCAGGCGGGCGGCGACGCACGGCGGCAGGTTGGGCGCCTCGGTGGACAGCCGCACGTAGACCATGCCGTCCTCGACGACGACCTCATGGGTGCGGACCGGGAGCTTGGCCGGCGGTGCGTCCACGGCTCCGGTCCTCAGGTCGAACTTGGAGGCGTGCAGGGGACATTCCACCTCACAGCCTTCCAGCCAGCCGTCGGCGAGCGACGCGTCCTGGTGGGTGCAGGTGTCGTCGATGGCGAAGAGTTCGCCGTCATCGGTGTGGAACACCGAGACCGGCGGGTCGATGTCGAGCCGGTGGGCCTCGCCTCGCGGGAGATCCGCGAGTCGGCACGCGGGAATCATCATGACACCTCGGTGCGTATAGCGAAACGGATTGCGATTAGCGCAACGTCAGTCTGCGGGCCGCTCTGAAGCGTTGTCAAGGCGTCGAAAGGGCCCTTTGCGCGGTGTCCGGCGACCGGTTTCCGGGCATGCCGGAGCGACCTCGAACGCGCAGGTCAGCAGGCAGATCAGGGGTGGTGGCACAGGTGCGACGACGGCCCTGCCGCCGGTGCCGTCCACGTCGGTCCGTCACCGGGGCAGGGCCGCTGTTCGCCGGGCGGTCAGAAGCCGCGCTCTATCCACTCCTGAAGATGCGGCGCCTCGGCGCCGATGGTCGTGGTGTCACCGTGGCCGGTGTGCACGACGGTGTCCTCCGGCAGGGCGAGGAGGCGTTCCCTGATCGACCGGATGATGGTCGGGAAGTCGCTGTACGACCGTCCCGTGGCCCCCGGCCCGCCCGCGAACAGCGTGTCGCCGCTGAACAGCGCCGACAGGTGCGGGGCGTAGAGGCAGACGGCGCCCGGGGCATGTCCCGGGGTGTGCAGTACGGCCAGCTCGACCCCGGCGACCGTGAGGCGCTGCCCGTCGGTCAGTTCGCCGTCGGGCGCCCGGTCGGGATGGGTCTGTTTCCACAGCGGCAGATCGCCGGCGTGCAGCAGGACCGGGGCGCCGGTCCGGGCGGCGAGGTCGGGTGCGGCGTCGATGTGGTCGTTGTGCGCGTGGGTGCACACGATCGCCCGCAGGGTGCGACCGCCGAGGGCCCGGGCGATGGCCTCGGCGTCATGGGCGGCGTCGATCACGACCGCCTCCGTGTCGTCGCCCACGATCCACACGTTGTTGTCGACGTCCCAGGTGCCGCCGTCCAGTGAGAACATCCCCGACGTGACGAGACGTTCGATGCGGGCGCCCGCCGTCACAGCAGCACCACCGAACGCAGCACGTCGCCGCCGTGCATCCGCTCGAAGGCCTTCTCGACCTCGTCCAGCGCGATGGTCTCGGTGACGAAGGCGTCCAGGTCGAGGCGGCCCTGCAGGTAGAGGTCGATGAGCATCGGGAAGTCACGGGAGGGCAGACAGTCCCCGTACCAGGAGGACTTGAGGGCGCCGCCGCGGCCGAAGACGTCCAGCAGGGGCAGTTCGAGCTTCATCTCGGGCGTGGGGACGCCGACGAGGACGACGGTGCCGGCGAGGTCGCGGGCGTAGAAGGCCTGCTGGTACGTCTCCGGGCGGCCGACGGCCTCGATGACGACGTCGGCGCCGAAGCCGCCGGTCAGCTCGCGCACCGCGTCGACCGCGTCGGCTTCCTTGGAGTTCACCGTGTGGGTGGCGCCCAGCTTCCTCGCGGTGTCCAGCTTGCGGTCGTCGATGTCCACGGCGATGATCCTCGCCGCGCCCGCCAGCTTGGATCCGACGACCGCCGCGGCTCCCACACCGCCGCACCCGATCACGGCGACGCTGTCCCCGCGACCGACGTTGCCGGTGTTGATGGCCGCGCCGATGCCGGCCATCACGCCGCAGCCGAGCAGCCCGGCGGCGGCGGCCGAGGCGGCCCGGTCCACCTTGGTGCACTGGCCGGCCGCGACGAGCGTCTTCTCGGCGAAGGCGCCGATGCCCAGCGCCGGCGAGAGCTCCGTACCGTCGGCCAGGGTCATCTTCTGCTTCGCGTTGTGCGTGTTGAAGCAGTACCAGGGGCGGCCGCGCAGACAGGCCCGGCACTGACCGCACACCGCACGCCAGTTGAGGATCACGAAGTCACCGGGAGCCACGTCGGTGACCCCCGCACCGACCGCCTCGACCACACCGGCGGCCTCATGCCCCAGCAGGAAGGGGAAGTCGTCGCTGATACCGCCCTCGCGGTAGTGCAGATCGGTGTGGCAGACCCCGCAGGCCTCTATCTTGACCAGCGCCTCGCCGGGGCCGGGGTCGGGAACGACGATGGTTTCCAGGCTGACAGGGGCGCCCTTGCTCCGCGCGACGACACCCCGGACCTGCTGAGACATGGCCACTCCTCGGCTCACAGAGGATCAAGGTGTTGCCTATTACGGCACACCTCTCACGTTTCGCAACACAGCATCGCGGAGGCCGAAGCAGCGGTCAAGGATCCGTCAGCCGTCAAAGGTTTCGCCGACGTCTCGGCCGGCCGACTCCTGGGACAGGAGCCGGCGTGCGCGGCCGAGTCGCCGGCGACGGGGTGCTTGAGTCTCTTGCGCGATCAGGCGGGGGCGTACACCCGGTGGACGAACTCCGCGAGCTGGTCGTCGGTGAGATGCCGGGCGATGTCGGTCTCGCTGATCATCCCGACCATGCGCTTGTTCTCGACCACCGGGAGGCGCTTGATCTGGTGGCCCTCCATCTCCCGCAGGGCCTCCCTGATGTCGGCAGCGGCATCGATCCAGCGCGGCGTGCCCTCGCACAGGTCACCGCACGTCATCCGCGCCGGGTCGCGGCCTGCGGCGATGCACTTCACCACGATGTCGCGGTCGGTGATGATGCCGCACATGCGGTCACCGTTGTCGGGGTCGCTGACCGGAAGCGCGCCCACCTCGTGGTCCCGCATCATCTGCGCGGCCCGGTCCAGCGTCTCGTGCCGGGGTATCCACTGGGCGCCCGGGCTCATGATGTCCTTGGCAGTCGTCATCGCTCGTCCCTTCACGGCGGTGCCCGTGCGAGCAGTCAGCCCGCCCGGGAGTCCTCGGTCGTCGGAGTGGAGCGACGCGACCGCCGGCCGACGGAGGCCGCCCGTATCCGCCCGTTCCGCTCCCTCAGGTAAGTGACCAGGTCGGTGCACAGGTAGCGGCGGGCGGCGGCGGCCGCCTCCCGCGGGTTGCGCTCACCCATCAGCACGCACAGCGTGTAGCCCGAGTCCTCGAAGGCGGCACGCGACGTGAGATCGGCGGGTGCCGCGACTGTGGCGCGCTCGCACACCCGGTAGCGTCGCAGCAGGCGGCGTACTTCGGATTTCGCCGGTAGGAGCATGGTGAGTTCACCATCCCAGGGGCTCGGCGGACTTCCGGTAATGGCGCCGATGCCGCGGCGCACGACCACATCCCTTGCCCGAACAAGGCCTTCAGCCATCGTGCCCGAGGCACGTGGCGCTGTCCTGTTGGCCTTTCAATCGGCGCACGGCGAACCGTGGAAGGCTGCGGAACCTCGGCGCGACCCCGCAAAGGGCCACGAAAGCCTCGGTGCCGCCTGCGCAGAGGGCCGAGGCGCTTCGCTGCGCCCCGCGCCGCACGATCCCCGGCAGTCAGGCCCGCGCCCCCGGTCCCGTCGGCCCGGTCATCCCGCCCAGCGTGGTGTCCCGCGTTCTGCGCCCCCACGGATCCCTGTGGCGGCGGTGACGGTGCCGACGGGTGCCGCCCGCGGTCGTCATCGCCAGACCCAGGCAGAAGACGAGCGCCAGCGCGAGGCCCGAGCCGAACAGCGCGAGGCCGTTCATCGTGGCGATGTGGTGGTCGAGGACGGAAACGGTGTACGCGGGCCCGCCGGACAGGTTGCCGACGACCGCCAGGGCCGTGAAGGCACCCGAGCCCGCGAGCAGGAGCAGTCCGAGGAACAGCATCCGAGTCATCTCCTCAGGAAACGTCTGCCCGCCTCGGGTACCCGCGACTCTCCGGCTGATCCTCACTGCACCGCGTGACGTCCGGCGCCCCGTGCATCACCGGTCCGCGCCCGCAAACCCCGCCACGACACTGAGCGTGCCGTCGGCCTCCATGCCGATGTGCAGGCCGTGGCAGATCCGGTCGAGGGTCGAGCGCAGCCACGCGCGGTCCCGCTCCTCGGCGGGCTCCAGCCGCATCCGCCGCGCCTGCCAGGGGACCATCCGCACGCCGGTCGGGCGCCCGGTGTCCGCCTCCACCGAGACGAAGTAGCCGAGCCGGAGGTCGTCGCGGTACTCCTCGTAGCCCGAGATGCCCTCGTAGTCGTCGATGAAGTCGCCGCAGCCGTAGAGGATCAACCGGTCTCGGTACACCTCGACGGGACGGGGGTGGTGCGAGGAGTGCCCGTGGACGATGTCCACGCCGCCGTCGACCAGGGCGCGGGCGAAACGGGTCTGCTCGCGGGGGACGAGATAGCCCCAGTTGGAGCCCCAGTGCACCGACACGACCACGATGTCACCCGGTCGCTTGTCCCGCCGCACCTGATGGACGGCCGCCTCGGCCACCGCCGCCGACGGCTCGCGGGCGTAGGCGACGCCGGAACGGTCCGTGGTCGCGGCCCAGTCGGGCGGAATACCGCTGGACCGTGTCCCGAGGGCGAAGACCAGGATCCGGCGGCCGGGACCGACAGGGACCGCCGCGGGCGCGCAGGCCTCGTCGGCGTCGCGCCCCGCGCCCACGGCCCGCAGGCCCGCACCGGCGAGCGAGTCCAGGGTTTCCTCCAGGCCCGGCCGGCCGAAGTCCAGCACGTGGTTGTTGGCCAGGACGCACACATCGGGCCGGGCCACCGTCAGGGCCAGCAGGTTGGCCGGGTGCATCCGGTAGTGCACCGCCTTGCCCGGCGCGAACGCGTCGCTGCGCGTGACCGACGTCTCCAGATTCACGATCCGCACATCCGGCGCGACCTCCTCCAGCAGTCGCAGCGCCTCGCCCCACGGCCAGGCCGGATCGACCGGTGCCGGGATCGGACCGCTGACCGCCTCGACCAGTTCCACGTACGTCCGGGCATCCGTGACGTAACCCTCGCGCAGCTCCGGGTTTCCGGGGTGCGGGAGGATCTGGTCGACGCCGCGGCCGAGCATCACGTCACCGCACAGAAACAGCGTCACCACACCGCCGCTCATACACCCACCCTAGGCGGCGTCTCCCTGCCATGGCCCGTCCGGCATCCGTGTGAACAGGCAGCACACGAACACCGGGCGCCGACCGGTGGGACTCACTCCGCATGGGGCGAACTTGTCCAGACACCTTTTCTCCATGAGGCGATCGGACGAAGTTCCCCCGGCCGTAGCGGCGAGCACCCTAGAGTCGCGCTGTCATGTACGCGACCGACCATTCGGTCGCGGTCGAGGGACGACCCACTTCACCAGGAGAGCGCATGGTCTCGCGTCGTACAGCTACCGCCCTCACCTCCGCGGCGGCAGCTCTGCTGCTCGGCTTCAGCGGCTACGCGGCGCCCACTGCGGACGCGGGCACCGGCACCGGCCTTTCGGTGTTCGCGTGGAACGTCGACCTCGGCACCGCGATCGTCGACAGCACCCAGAACGAGAGGGCCGCGCAGCGCACCCCGACCATCGAGTCGATCATCCGCAAGCACAGCGCGGACGTGGTCGTGCTGGACGAGGACTTCAACAACAGCTCGACCGCCGACATCGTCGGCAAGCTCGCCGACCTCTACCCGTACCACACCCCCGTCGTCGGCCAGACCTGTTCCGGCGGCGGCTGGACGGGCATCAGCGGCGACTGTTCCAACTCGTGGTTCGTCATCAACGGCGGCACCATGATCCTCTCCAAGTATCCGATCACCGCCCAGTACGCCCACGTCTTCGGCAACTCCACCTACGGCACCTGGGACTACCACGCCAACAAGGGCGCGGCACTGGTGCGGATCGAGAAGGACGGTGTGCGGAGCTGGGTGGTCGGCACTCACCTGCAGGCCGACGAGTCCGGCACCTCCACGGACACCACGCAGTCCACCCGGCTCGCGCAGCTCGGCGAGATCCGCACCTGGGTGGACGGCATCGTCGGCTCGACGGCGCCGGTGCTGATCGGCGGGGACCTGAACGTGGAGTACTACAGCGGCCGGTCGCGCGGTGACTACGCGGACGCCCAGACCGCGGTGAACGGCGTGCTCGGCACCCCGGCCGCCGACTCCGGCCAGACCCTGAGGACCATGGACTGCCCGGT
The DNA here is from genome assembly GCF_044456925.1 of Streptomyces sp. NPDC050743. NCBI lineage: Bacteria > Bacillati > Actinomycetota > Actinomycetes > Kitasatosporales > Streptomycetaceae > Streptomyces > Streptomyces sp. NPDC050743. The sequence continues at coordinate 57,869 of NZ_JBITGJ010000022.1, read as the reverse complement.
CTCCGCCTGGTGCCAGTACATGTCCGGCATCGAGTCCTTCCCGAAGGACTACCGGGACGACCTCGACTACATCGGCTACCTCAACGCGCCGGGCCGCCCGGCGCCGGCCGCGATGTCCACCGTCAAGGTCGGCTTCGACCCGCAGCCCGGCTGGACCACGGGCCAGACCGACACCGCCGCTCCCAGCGACCACTACCCGGTCGAGGCGACGTTCCAGCTCGGCTGACACCGCGCGAGACCGACCGGCCGGACAGCGCAGAACTCCCGGGACACGGTGCCCCGGGGGTTCTCCCTCGGCCGGCCCACGGAACTGTCCGCCGGGGAGTAACCCGAACTCATAGGCGAAAGGTGAGCGTTCGGACGTAGGTTGTGCGGTGAGTGATCCACGCCTTGACACGCCCTCACGAAAGACGGACACGACTCATGACCGACCCCGCGACGACGCCCGAGACGGCGATGGGCCAGAAGATCGACACGTCGGTGCCGCATTCCGCCCGTATCTGGAACTACTGGCTCGGCGGCAAGGACAACTACCCCGTCGACGAGCAGGCCGGCGACGCGTACACCGCGGTCTTCCCCGGCATCGTCACCATCGCCCGCAGCAGCCGTGCCTTCCTGCGCCGCAACATCGCCTATCTGGTCCATGAGGCGGGCATCCGGCAGTTCCTGGACGTCGGCACCGGCCTGCCGACCGCCGAGAACACCCATGAGGTCGCCCAACGGCTCGCCCCCGAGGCGCGGATCGTCTACGTCGACAACGACCCGATGGTCCTGGCGCACGCCCGCGCCCTGCTCTACTCCTCGGCCGAGGGCGCGACCGCCTACATCGACGCCGACGTGACCGCTCCGGAACGGATCCTCGAGGCCGCCGCGGAGACACTGGACTTCGGCCGCCCCGTCGCGCTGATCCTCAGCAACATCCTGGGACACGTCGCCGACTACGATCAGGCCCGCTCCATCGCCAACCGGCTGATGGCCGCCCTGCCGTCGGGCAGTTACCTCTCCGTCAACGACGGCTCACGCGGCATCGACCCGGTCTTCGAGCAGGCCCAGGACGCCTACAACGACAGTGGCGCCGTGCCGTACAACCTGCGCACGGTCGACCAGATCACCGCGTTCTTCGACGGCCTGGAACTCATCGAGCCCGGCGTCGTCTCGGTCACGCAGTGGCGTCCGGAGCCCGGCTCGCCCACCCCGGAGGTCATCGCCGAGCACGGCGGGCTCGCGCGGAAGCCGTAGCGGAACAACAGGCGGGCGTCGGAGCCTTGTCGGACAGTCCGTGGCATGCCAGGCCACGGGCTGTCCGAGGGCCGCGCTGCTCTGCACCGGCATGCCGGCACTGTTCGCCGGCCCGGGCCCTGTCCGTGCCCGTGGGCATCACGCCGGCGAGTTTCACCGTCGCGCCCTACATGATCAGCCTCCACGCCCTCACCGAAGGCCGCGTCGGGAGGCCTCGCGGGGACGCAGCGTCTGGATCGGCGACCTCGTGCCTCGGGCGAGGCGACGATGAAGACGGTTCGAACAAGGAGAGTCCTGCGGCGGGGGCGGTGCCGGCTGTTCAGAACCGCGGCGGGCCCGCCTCGATGCGGCGCAGCACCGGTGCCAGACGGTCCAGGTCGGGGCCGGTCTGCACCTGTCGCTCGTCCCACCAGGTGGCGCCGGCGTCGTACAGCGGACCGATCACGTCCCTGGCCTTGGCCGGTTCCGGGGGCGTGGCACCGCCGAGCACGAACTCGAAGGGCTGCTCGGGTCCGGCCGTACGCTGCTCGCGCACATAGCCGACCAGCTCCCGTACCTCCGCCGCATCCGGCACATGCCCGTGCCGGGCCGTCTCGAAGAGCGGCACCGCGCCGTCCCACCGCGCCGCTCGGCGCATGGGCGGGCGGCGCGGCCAGAATCCGCCGATCCACACCGGCGGACCGGGCCGCTGCACGGTGGCGGGCACGAGCGTCACGTCCCGCACCTCGTAGTGCGGGCCGTGGTGGTCCACCGGCTCGCCGGACCAGAACCGCCGCAACAGCCGCAGTCCCTCGTCCAGCCGCTCGGCGAGGAGGCGCGGATCGGTGGAATCGCCGAAGCTGCCGTACTCGTCCTCGATCGGGCCTCCCAGGCCCGCGGCGAAGATCACCCGGCCGCCGCTGAGGTGATCCAGGGTGGCCACTTGGCGGGCGAGTTGCTGCGGACGGTACCGCGGGACCGGCGTCAGCAGGGTGCCCAGCCGGATCCGGGAGGTCGCCAGCGCCGCGGCGGTCAGCAGCATCCAGGGGTCCCCGAAGGGACGGCCCTGGTGCTGTCGGTGCAGTACGTGGTCCCAGACGAACAGCCCGTCCCAGCCCGCCTCTTCGGCGGCGGCGGCCACGATCGCGACGTTACGGGGATCGGCGAAGTCGCCGAAGTTCGGGATGTTGACGGAAAAGCGCATCCCAGCAGGATGCGCACCCGGCGGCGGAGGGGCAATCGCATTTACGCCCGGGGCACTTGGGGGCCGGCATGTACGGATGCTCAGAGGTGGGGGACGGTGGATCCGCCGCCCGCCTTGACCGCTTCCACGGCGGCCTGGTGCAGTTGCCGGCTGAGCACCTCGGAACGGCAGGGCACGGGGCTTCCGGAGAGGGTGAACCATTCGGAGGTGCCCGTGTACTGGACCGCCACGTCGGCCTCGTTGCCGTCCCAGGTGGTGTGGACGGTCAGGTCGCCGACGACGATGCCCGCCTCGTTGGTTCGTGCGCCACCCCGGCCGGTGAAGACTCCGGGGGTGGTCCATGATGCCCAGACCATGACGTCAGCCTTCCTTTCTGAGTGAGCGGCCGCTTGAACGGCCCGGTGAGCGGAACCGCTACGGAATGGGGATTCCGCGCGCCTGTGGTGCGTGGCGGGGCGGCAGCCCGTCCAGGGTGGCCCGTTCGGGACTCCGGCTGACCGTCTCGGAGCAGGTGCGCAGGCCTGCGGCGGCGGCCACGTAGTCCCGGGCCGTGAGCAGGCCGACCAGCCGTCCCCGCGGATCCGTGACCGGCAGGGCGTCGAGGCGTTCCTCGGTCATCACGGCCGCCGCGCGGAGCATCGACTCCTCGGGGTGGACCGTGACGGTACGGCGGGCGTGCACGAGCTCGCGCACCGTGCGGCGGGACAGCGTCACGGCCGCGGCCGCGCAGGCCACGGCGAGTTCGGCGCGGTCCAGGACCCCGGCGCAGCAGCCGTCCCCACGGACCACCGGGAGCTGACGCTGCTCGGACCTCTCCATGACCTCCCAGGCCATCAGCACACTCTCGTCCTCACCGATCGAGTACGGAGCGGCATCCATCAGGCTCCGCACCGCGATTCGCTCGTCCACGGTTGCCTCCTCGTACCGGGCGTCCGGCCCCGGTCATGCCTCTCGGGCGGCGCCGGTGCGGCGCCCGGTGCTCTTTCAAGTTCGCCGGACATGCCGTCCCTGTCATGGGGCCGCATGGCCCTTGCGGGGGCCATTGGCCCCGGCCGCCTCGTCGGCCGCCCGGTCGCCCTCCTCGCAGTGGCGGATCAGCTGTGTGGGACGACCGCGACGGGGGCCGTGACGTGGTGGATGGCCGCATGCGTGACGTGCCCGATGCGGTCGCCGAACAAGCCGGTGCGGATGCGCCGGCCGACGACGGCCAGCGAGGCGTCGCGGGAGTCCTCTACGACATTCTGCGCGGCACTGCCGCACCGGCTCGACTCGATCACCTCGACGTCGGGGAACCTCTGCCGCCAGGGTCGCAGCACCTTGCTCAGCAGCTCGGCCTGTCCGCGCGCGAGCGAGTCGTAGAGCTCGACGTCGCCGGCGAAGCGGTAGAAGGAGGTCGGTGGCTCGGGCCAGCTGTGGACGGCCCGCAGGGGGGCCTTCCGGCGTACGGCGGCCTCGAAGGCGAACTCCAGCAGGGTGTCGTCCGGATCGTCGATGTCGAGACCGAGCACGACGGGCCGGAAGGGCGTCGCGGCCGACGGCTCGCCCGCGGGATCCGTCCTGTGCTCGTCCGCGGCCCGCTCCTCCGCCCGCACCAGCACCACCGGGCGCTCGGCGCGGGCCACGACGGCCAGACTCACCGAGCCGGTCAGGAATCCACCGATCCCGCCGAGGCCCCGTGAGCCCAGCACCAGCAGTTCGGCGGGCCCCGCCGCCTCGCAGAGGATGTCGGCCACGGTTCCGGTGAGCTGCTCGGTGACCACCGTGAGGCCCGGGTGACGCAGCCGGATGCCTTCCGCGACTTCCTGCACCGTCCGCTCGGCCCAGTGCCGGTAGGCCTCGGGGTCCAGCAGCGGGTTCTGGGCCAGGCGCCCGGGCACCGGCTCCCTGACGCACACGATCTTCAGCCGCAGGCCGCGCAGCAGCGCCTCGCGCGCCGCCCATTCAGCCGCGGCACGGCTCTCGGGCGAGCCGTCGATGCCTGCTGTGACGGTTCCGGACATGGTCTCCGCCTCTCGTGACCGGCCTCCATCAGCGCCGCGCACGGCACCAGGGGCCTCGCCGGCCTTTCAGGCCCACGGTCGCAGCATCTCCGGTGCGGCCGCGCGTCGACAGAGCCATGCGGCCGGTCACGCCGGGCCGACCGGTCCCTTGGGCACGGCCACGCGGACGCCGCGGATCCAGGGCCGCCGTGGAGGGCGGATCCACGACGCTCAGCTCGTTCGGTGGGATGTGGACAGGACGTACGTACGGCCCTCACGGCCCCACTCCCCGTGCTCGGGGGTCAGACCGGCGTCCATGGCCCGGAGGCAGGGGCGGCCGATGTGCGCGTAGACCAGGCGTCCGACCCGGTTCCGGGCCGCCTCCGCGCCCACCTCCCGCACGGGGGCGTGCCCGCCCACCCCGCCGCGGAAGCGGATGGGGCGGTTCCAGGACGAGGCTTCGGCGAACATCAGGTCCGCGTCCGCGGCCCAGGCCGGGAAGGCCCAGAACTCCGGTGCCCACACCACCGCCCCCGGCCCTCCCTCGATGCGGTAACCGCAGGTGGGATGGGAGGTGTGCGCGACCGGCAGCGCGCGGATGCGCAGCTCGCCGAAGTCCGCGTCCGTCATGCGCGGCACCAGGCCGCGCGCTGCGGCGAGACGCCGCAGGGCGGAACGCAGTTCGGCGTGCTCGTCGGTCACGAGCCAGGCGTCCAGCCGGCCCTCGGGCGGCTCCGCGCCGGGCCCGCCGTCGAACGCGACGCGCCGGCGGCCGTAGGCGAGGAGCAGTCCGGCCGGGGCGAAACGCGGGGAGGCCATGGCGCCCACGCCCAGCAGCGTGAGCCGGAACCGAGGCGGCATATCCGTCACCTCCCGGGAAACCTGCCCGTTCATCGTCTCAGGCAGGCGGCGACTGCGAGCGCGAGCCGCGCAGGCGGCCCGAGCGGGCGTCCGGTCGGTCTCCCGGGGCCGGACGCCGGTCTCCCAGGGACGTTCGGCCCTGGGCCTGGAGGCCGCCACCGGCCGATGGTGGGACGGAGCGGGGAATCCGACCAGCGGCTCGCCGGAGGCCGCACGAGGTGCCGGTCGTCGGGCCGGGACGAGGAGGAACGTCATGTCGCACACGACGCAGTGGCAGGTCCGCCTCCACCTCTTCGAGGACGACGACGGGACGACGAAGGCGCATGCGGTGCTGGACACCGGCGGCACCGCTCTCTCCGCCGACGGAAGAGCGCGCTGCCATCCGGCGGACGCGAACGTGCCGGAGATCGGCGACGAACTGGCGGCGGGCCGGGCCATGGTCGACCTCGCCCATCAGCTGCTCAGCGCCGCCGAACGCGACATGCGGGCAGTGGAGGAGCCCCGGCAGAGCAGCCGTCGGCCCTCTGCACGGCCCGTGTGAACCTGTGCCGCGCCAGGGTTCGCGCCCCGTGCGGCGCTGTGTCCCGCGTGGCACGTCGGAGAGAGCACGATTCTGCGGAGAGGGCGGCGATCATGCGAGCTCACCTCGGCGACCAGCTCATCGTGGAAAGTCCGGCGACCGGTGCCGCCAGGCGCGACGGCGAGATCGTCGGGCTCCACCACCAGGACGGGACACCTCCCTACGAGGTGCGCTGGTCGGACACGGACGAAGTGACCCTGGTGTTCCCGGGACCCGACGCGCACATCCGTCCGCTGCACCACGAGCGGGCCGCGGGCCCGCACGGGCCAGGGCAGGTCACGGGTGAAGCGACCGCCGTCTCCCCCGCCGCCCCACCGCCAGGGGCGGCCGACCCCGGCGACATCGGCCGGCGCGTGGCCCTCGAACGCGAGAGGCAGGGCCTCAGCCGCGAGGAGACGGCCGGCCGCGCCAGGATGTCGCCCGACTATCTGGCGTATCTCGAGGAACGGCCCGCCGACCCGACCCTGACGACGCTCGTCAGACTGGCCGACGCACTGGGCACCACGGTCGCCGCCCTGCGCGGCGGAGGCATCGATCTCCCACCCGCTCAGGGCTACGCACTGCTCCATCCCGAGCTGCGCGACCTCTCCCCGGAGGAATGCCGCACGCTGCTCTCCGCGTACGGCGTGGGCCGCGTCTCGGTGACGACGTCCGACGACCGCCCGGCGGTCATACCGGTCAACTACGACGTGGTGGACGACGCCATCGTCTACCGGACCGCGCCCGATTCCGTGGCCGCCGCGGCCGCCGAGCGGGAGGTCGCCTTCGAGGTCGATCACCTGGACGAGGCTCTGGGCCAGGGCTGGAGTGTCCTCGCCGTCGGCCCGGCGAGCGTCGTGACGGACCCGGACACCGTCCGGAGCCTCGCCCGGCAGGCCCACACCCCGCCCTTCGCCGGCGGTGAGCGCGAGATGTGGGTGTCGATCCGGCCCACGAGCCTCACGGGCCGTCGGATCGTTCCGGCCAAGCGGTAGACGCCCCGGCCCAGCGCGGACACCGAGGCTGCGGGCGAGCGGCAGGGGACCGGGGCGCAGGCGTGACGGCGTTCAGTCCAGGTGGGCCGGGCCCGGACGCGCCGGGAGTGCCTCGCTCACGTCGGCTCCGCCGCGTCCACGGGCATGTCGGCCAGGCGCCATTCGAGCATGCCGTCGTTGAGGCGGATGGCCCGCCGTCCGCGGTCGGTGAGGAGGCGGACCGCGTCGTAGGCGAGGACGCAGTACTCGCCACGGCAGTACACGACGATCTCGGTGTCCTCGGGCAACTCGCTGATGCGGTCGGCCAGTTCGCCGACCGGGATGGAGATCGCGCCGGGGATGTGCCCGGCCCGGTACTCCTCCACCGGCCGCACGTCGAGCACCACCACATCCCCCGCTGCGACGCGGGCGTGGAGTTCCTCGCGGCCGACCTCCACGGCACCGTCGTCGCCGAGGTAGGCGTCGCGGGCGGCCGGCACGGCGGCTTGGTGTTTCTCGGCGACCTTGCGCAGCAGCGCGAACAGCCGGGCCACGTCGTCGCCGGCGAGCCGGTAGTGGATGCGCACGCCCTCCCGGCGGGTGGCGACGAATCCGGCCTGCTTGAGCGTCTGCAGGTGCGCCGACGCGGTCGTCAGGTTGAGCCCGGCCGCCTTCGCGAGGGCGTCGACGGTCCGCTCGCCCTGGGCCAGCAGATCGAGCAGTTCCAGACGTTTTCCGCTGGCCAGCGCCTTGCCGCTGGCCGCGAACGCGTCGTACAGCTCCGCCTTGGAGCCGGTTGCCGTGGTCTCCGCCATGCGCATCCTCCATATATCCATGGAATATCGTAGGGGATGCGGGGTGACACGGGAGTACCGGATGTCGGAGGAACGGCCATGGGTTTCGCTGGGGACCATCTGATTCCGCTGGTGGACGAGGGACTGGGCAACAGCGCCTACCTCGTCGACCTGGGCGACGGCCGGGCCCTCGCCGTCGACGCGAGCCGCGATCTGCGCGCCCTGCACGCGGCCGCCGACCGGCGCGGGCTGCGCGTCGCGTTCGCGGCCGACACCCATCTGCACGCCGACTTCCTCTCCGGTGCCGTCCAGCTCGGCTACGACCACGGCGCCGCCGTGCTCGCTTCCGCCGCCGGCCGCCGCGCCTTCCCGCACCGGGGCCTCGCGGACGGCGACGAGGTCGACCTGGGCGGGCTGACGCTGCGGGCCCTGGCCACCCCCGGGCACACCGACGAGCACCTGTCCTTCCTGCTGCTGGACGGCGGCCGCCCGCTCGGGGTGTTCACCGGCGGCTCGCTGATCGTGAACTCGGCCGCGCGCACCGACCTGCTCGGCGCCTCACGCACCGAGGAGCTGGCCCGTGCGCAGTACCGCTCCCTGCGGCGGCTGACCCGGCTGCCGGACGAGACCGCGGTGTGGCCCACCCACGGAGCCGGCTCGTTCTGCTCGGCTCCGCCCGGCGCCGAACGCACCACCACCATCGGCACCGAGAAGCGGGCCAACCCGCTGCTCGCCGCGCCCGACGAGAACACCTTCGTGTCCCGGCTGATCGCGGGCCTCGGCAGCTATCCCGCCTACTTCGACCGGCTCGCCGCACTCAACCGGTGCGGCCCCGCCGTCCTGACCGCCACACCGACGCTGCCCGCCCTGGACACCGAGCGGGTGCGCGCGCTGCTCGCCGACGGCGGCCATGTGGTCGACGTCCGTCCGGCCGTCCGCTTCGCCGCCGCCCACATACCGGGGTCGATCTCCATCCCGCTGCGCGGCACGTTCGCCACCTGGCTGGGCTGGCTGCTGCCCGCCGGGGACCCCATAGCCTTCGTCGCCGAAGAGGACCAGGATCTGTCGGAGATCGTCTGGCAGGCGTACAAGATCGGTTACGAGCGGCTCGCCGGCCGTCTCTTCGGCGGCGTGACCGCCTGGCAGGAGGCCGGCCTTCCCACCTCGGCCACCGCGTTCGTCACCCCGGACCAGGCGCCGGACGCCCCGTACCTCGACGTCCGGCAGGCGGCCGAGTACACCGCCGGACACGTCCCGGGCGCCGTCCACCTCGAACTCGGCGCCCTCGCCGCCCACACCGCCGAGGTCCCCGGGGGCGCGGTGGTGGCCTGCGGGCACGGGGAGCGGGCCATGACCGCCGCCAGTGTGCTGGAGCGCGCCGGCCACACCGACCTGACCGTGCTGAACGGCAGCCCCGGTGACTACGCCGCGGCCCACGGCCGCCGGCTCACCATGGGCGCCGCCCGGTGAGCGCGACCGTCGACTCCGAGGCCACGCCTGTTCGGCTGGGGCTGCGCGAGAACTGGGTGCAGTTCACGCTGCTCGTCATCGTGAACGTCTGCGTGGGCGGCCTCGTCGGCCTGGAACGCACGACCGTCCCGCTCATCGGCGCCCGCACCTTCGGCCTGACCAATGACCTGGCCGTCTTCTCCTTCATCATCGCCTTCGGCCTGACCAAGGCCCTCACCAACCTCGCCGCGGGCGCGCTGACGGCCCGCTTCCGCCGCAAGCAGCTGCTGGTGACGGGCTGGCTCATCGGCGTCCCCGTGCCGTTCGCGCTCGCCTGGGCGCCGTCCTGGGGGTGGATCGTGGCCGCGAACGTGCTGCTCGGCCTCAACCAGGGCCTGACCTGGTCGATGACGGTCAACATGAAGATCGACCTGGTCGGCCCCGCCCGGCGCGGACTGGCCACCGGCCTGAACGAGGCGGCCGGCTACACCGCCGTCGGCACCACCGCCCTGGTCACCGGCTATCTCGCCACCGCCTACGGCCTGCGTCCGGTGCCGGAACTCATCGGTGTGGTCTTCGTCGCCGCCGGGCTCGGCCTCGCCCTGGTCGTGCGGGACACCGCCGCGCACGTCGCCCTGGAACTCGCCCACCACACCAGGCCCCTGACGTCCGGCGAGAGCACCGCCCTGGCCGCCACCTTCGCCCGGACCTCCTGGCACCACCGCTCCCTGCGCGGCGCCAGCCAGGCCGGCCTGGTCAACAACCTCAACGACGGCCTGGCCTGGGGCGTCTTCCCCCTGCTCTTCACCGACCACGGTCTCGGCCTCGCCGCCGTCGGCCTCGTCAAGGGCCTGTACCCCATCCTCTGGGGCCTCGGCCAGATCCCCACCGGCCACCTCTCCGACCGGATCGGGCGCAAACCGCTCATCGTCGCCGGCATGCTGACCCAGGCCGCCGGATTCGTCCTGGCCCTCGCCCTGTTGGACACCCCGCTCCTGGCGGGCGTCCTCTCGGCCGTCGCGCTCGGACTCGGCACCGCCATGGTCTACCCGGCCCTGATCGCCTCGGTCTCCGACCACGCGCACCCCGCCTGGCGGACGGGCGCGCTGGGCACCTACCGCTTCTGGCGCGACATCGGCTACGCCGTGGGCGCCCTCGTCGCGGGCGTCCTCGCCGACGCCCTCGGCCTGAACGCCACCGTCGTCGCCGCCGCCGCGCTCACCGCCGCCTCCGGCCTGCTCGCCGCCCGCTGGATCAGCGAACACGACACCGGCCGCTGACGCCGCTCAGTCCGGGGCCGGCGGGATGTTCTGGTTGGCGTGGAACAGGTTGTCCGGGTCGTAGGCGCGCTTGACCGCGGCCAGGCGGTCGTAGTGACCGCGGTAGGTGGTGCGGACCCGTTCCTGGCTCTCCCCGGGACCGATGAAGTTGACGTAGGAGCCGCCCATGGAGTGCGGGTGCAGGTCGGTCCAGTAGTCGACGCACCACTGCCGGATCGCCTCGGCGCTGCCGGGGTCCGGGTCGATGCCGGCGACGATGCCGGACCAGACGGCGTCCCGGTAGGCCCAGGCCGTGCCGTCCGCGTCATCGACCTGGTGGGCCGCCCCGTCCACGGGGTACAGGTGCATGGTCGACAGGCCGGTCGGGATGTTCTCGCCGTACTTGTGGTGCACCTCGATCGCGGCGTCGGAGACGGTCTCGAAGAAGTCGCCGCGCCAGTACCACTGCAGTCCCTCGGGAAGCAGCCCGTCGAACATGCTCTGCAAGGCGGGGTAGGGCATCGGGGCTGCGAAGTGGAAGGCCGGCGGCGCCGGCTCGTTCACCACGGCGAACGTCTCCGCCAGGCGCTCGTCGGAGAGGTCGCCCGTGTAGCACCAGACCACGGCGCACATCTTCTGCCCGTGGATCGGCTCGGGGAAGGGCGGGCCGGGCGGTACCACGAGGAGGGCGAAGAACCCGTAGAGCTCGTCCGGCGCGGCAGGCAGGAACTCCCGGTACCAGCGCAGCACTTCGGTCGTGCGGTCGACCGGCCACAGCGTCACGGCGCCCCCGACCGTGGACGCCGGGTGCAGCCCGAAGGTGAACGACGTCACCACGCCGAAGTTGCCGCCTCCGCCGCGCAGCGCCCAGAACAGGTCCGGGTGGTTGTCCGCCGACGCGGTCACGTAGCTGCCGTCGGCGAGGACGACGTCGGCCGACAGCAGGCTGTCGATCGTCAGGCCGTACCTGCGGGTGAGATAGCCGTGGCCGCCGCCCAGGGTCAGACCGGCGACGCCCGTGGTCGACACGATCCCGGCCGGCACGGCGCGTCCGAAGGCGTGTGTCGCATGGTCGAGGTCGCCGAGTTGGCTGCCGCCGCCCACCTGGACGGTGTCCGTCTCCGGGTCCACCCTCACCCAGCGCATCGGCCTCAGGTCGAGGACGAGTCCGTCGTCGACCAGGCACAGACCCGGGCCGCTGTGGCCGCCGCCGAGCACGGCGAGCTCGGCGGCGGTGTCCCGGGCGAAGGAGATCACCGTCTGCACGTCGGCCACGTCCACGCACTGGGCGAAGGCGGCCGGCCGCCGGTCGATCATGGCGTTGTAGATGCTGCGGGCCGCGTCGTAGCCGGGGTCCTGCGGTGTGATCAGGGATCCCCGCAGTGCCTCGCGCAGACCGCCGACAGCCGTTTCGTCGCTGGTGTTCATGGCCGAGTGCCTTCTTGGAGGTACGAGTCCTGCAGCTGGTCAGCGCCTGGTCGCCACGTAGTAGACGTTGAGCGGGTCACCCTCCACGGACTTGACGTCTATGGTCCCGAACCCCGCCTCCGCGAGCATCCGCACGGCCGTCTCCTGGCCCCACGCCGTGCCCAGACCCGCTCCGCCCGTGCTGAGCGAGGTCGTCATGCAGTAGAAGACGGAGAAGCCGTAGAGCGCGGGGGCGAAGGGACGGCCGATGTTCTCCTCCAGCCTGCTGGAGGCGGCGATGTCGCCCATGAGGAACGTGCCCGCGGGGCGCAGGGCGCGGGCGATCGCCTCGAGGGTCTCGGCCGGCCGGGCCAGGTCGTGGATGACGTCGAAGGCGGTGATGAGGTCGTATTCGCTGGTGATCCGGGTCGCGTCGGCGACGGTGTAGGTCAGGTTGTGCAGACCGGCGACGGCCGCCTCGGCCCGGGCGGTCGCGATGGCGGCCTCCGACTGGTCCAGGCCGTGGAAGCGGCTCGCGGGAAAGGCCTTCGCCAGCACGAGCGGGGCATGGCCCTGCCCGGTGCCCACGTCGAGAACCTCGATGCCGGCCCGCAGCCGCTCGGACAGCCCCGGCACCAGCGGCACGATCACATCCACCAGCGCGAGGTCGTAGATCCGGGCGGTCTCCTCGGCCCGCAGCGCCTGGAAGCGGGGATACGCCGAGTACGGCACTCCGCCGCCCCTGCGGAAGCACCGCACGACCTGTTGCTCGACCTCGCCCATGAGCGCGACGTACGGCATCATGGCCGCCACGTTGCCCGGGCCCGCCGCCGTGGTCAGCGATGCGGCGTGCTCCGCCGGCAGCGCGTACGTGTGCCGCGCCGGGTCGTACTCGACGAGTCCGCCGACGACCATGCCGCCCAGCCACTCCCGCACATACCGTTCGTCGAGATCCGCCGCCTCGGCTATGCCGGCGCTGGACGACGGGGGCAGGCCGGCCAGGGTGTCGAACAGGCCGCACTGGTGGCCGACGCTGGTGAGCAGGGCCAGTGCCGCCTTGTTGAGGACGTCGACCATCTCGGCGGCGAACGCTTGCTGCCTGGCGGGATCCGGTGGTGCCTGCCGCTCCTGGGAAACCGACATGTTTCCTCCCTCGCCGGTGAGCTGCGGCGAGCTTCACCGGGGGTGCTGGGACACGACCGGCGAAACCACCCAACTGCCAGGCTATGCCCGATCGGGATCTCCGCACCTCACGAACGCGGAACGGCTGCCGGAGCCACGGCCGGGTGCCGGCGGCAGCGATGCCGGACGCCCGCAGACCGCGGGCCAGGAGCTCCATCTCCGGGAGGGTTCCGGAGCAGCCGCCGCGCTTCGCCGACCGTCCGCTCACGCGCAGCGTCGCCGGCCCGTGCTCGGCGAGCAGCTGATCCCGCCGTTCGCCCGGCGGGCCCGCGACCTCCTGGGCGGCTTCGCGCGCCAGCGTGGCGCGGCGCGCACTCGGCGGATGGCGGCTGGTCGCCCTGGTGCCGGGCAAGGACTACGGCCCGCTCGGCCGGGCACAACTGCGCTGGCTGCGCGACGTACTGGCAACCCCCGCCGCACCGGGCACGATCCTGGCCTTTCACCACCCGCCCATCGCCCTGGACGTCGACGTGCAGCAGGCACTCGGGCTGCACAACGCCCGGGAACGCGCCGTACCCGGCCCCTCCGCCTCTCTCGTCCGACTCGGCGCGCCGCACGGCCCTCTCATCCACACCCTCCACGCCCGGGACATCCGCATGGGCGAGACCCTCCACGAATCCGACGCGGACCAGATGCGCGAGGTCATCGACAGGCTCGGGCCGGCTCGGGGACCGGCGCGGGATCCCTCGCGTGGGGCGTGCCATGCCGGAACGCCGAGGACCCCTGGCAGGCGTGCGGCCGGCCAGGGGTCCTCGACGAATCAGCCTGCGTCAGCCGTCGGACTCCGACGACGGGATGTAGGCGCCGGGCACGTCGTTCGGTGCGTAGATCTTCTTCTCACCGGGGTACGGCGTGCTCCAGTTGTGCGTCTGATACCACGTGAGGTGGTTCATCTGCGCGGGGTTGGCGAAGTCGGGCACCGCGTGCGACCCGGTCAGCCGCTGCTTCGACTTCCAGCTGTCCCACTCGGCGGCGAGCTTCTGCATGTCCGCCGGGACCTTGGCCGCCGGAACGGCAGCCGCCTTCGGGTCCTGCGCCGCCGGGGTGTCGACACCGCAGGAGGGCGGGGTCTTCAGGCCGTCGGTCAGCGAGGTCCGGTTGGGCACCGCCTTGAACGGCGTGTAGTCCGGGCGCTGGGTGAACGCCCCGCGCATCGGCGACGCCGCGCTGTCCTTCTGGTTCATCGGGTGGATCCCGAGGATCTGCTCGATGGTGCGGATCATCGTGATCTGCGAGTAGTAGTGGCTGTCGACGGTGCCGTGCTGGGCCCAGGGGCTGATGACCTGGATCGGGGCACGGTGGCCGTCGACGTGGTCGAGACCGGCCTGGGAGTCGTCCTCGACGACGAAGATCGCCGAGTCCTTCCAGTACTTGCTGTGGGAGATCTCGTCGACCATCTTGCCGACCGCGAGGTCGTTGTCCGCCACCTGAGCCGCCGGGCTCGCCGGACCACCGGTGTGGTCGTTGGAGAGCCAGAACATGTTCAGGTTCGCGGGACCGTTCTTCTCGAAGTCCTGCTTCCAGATCTGGTACTTGTAGACGTCCGGGACGTCGAGGTCGAACATCGGGAAGCCGGGCACCGACACGGAGTTGAGCGACGGGATCGCCGAGCCCGTCTGTATCGGGTAGGCGGTCGGCTGGCCCGTCGCGTCCATGTTCTTGGCGTCGCAGTACAGGTTCTGCCAGGTCGCGCCGGCCGGCTTGCTCTCGATCGACTGGAACTCGCCGAAGTCCCGCACGGTCTTCCCGGCCGCCTGCGCACCGCTCCAGATGAAGCCGGTCTTCTGGTGGCCGAGAGCGTCGTTCTCGGTGTCGTAGCTGCGCTGGTACTCACCGGCGGACGACTCGGTGTACTCCGGGTCGTCGGCCTGCATCAGCCAGTTGTGGCCCTCGGCGGAGTTCGTGCCGATGTCGTACGTGTTGTCGTACAGGCCGAACTGCTTGGCCAGCGCGTGCTGGTTCGGCGTGACGTTCTCGCCGAACTGCGTCACCGACGGGTCGCCGTTGCCCTGCGGCATGTCGCCGAACACCTGGTCGTAGGTCCGGTTCTCCTTGACGATCAAGAAGACGTGCTTGATCGTCGAAGGGTCGCCGAGCCGCTGCGGGACCGCCACCGGCCGCGTCGTGCCGCCGCCCTTGGCCATCGAGACCGAGCCGGGGGTCCAGCCGTTCTGCTGGAAGACCTTGGCCGTCTCGGACCGGATGACGCTGTCGTCCGGCAGGGTGAAGCGCTGGAGGCTGGACGTCGTGTCGTGGGTGCCGTGCCCGGCGGGGTTGTTCGGGCGGCGGGCGTCGATACCACGGGTGTTGGAGACCAGCACCTGGTTGCCGACGGTCGTGATCTCCGCGGGGAAGTAGTCCGTCGGGAGCAGGCCGACGTAACTCACCGGCTCCAGCGGGCTCTTGTACCGGTAGACGGCGACCGCGTTCGCGCGGCCGAGGGTCACCAGCAGGCGGCCGTCGTCAGTGAGCGTCACCGCGTTGGGCTCGTAGCCCACCGACGCCTCCGGCCACGGCTGGGTGTTGATGGTCTGCACGACCTTGTTCTTGTCGGTGTCGATGACCGACACGTTGTTGCTGGCCGTGTTGGTGACGAACAGCGCCTTGCCCTTGGCGTACAGGGCGGTGGGGTGCAGGCCGACGTCGATGCTCGACGGGTCCGCGGTCGGGTTCGCCAGGTCGATGACGCTGACGGTGCCGGTGGTGGTGGCGCCGGTCTTCGGGTCGGCCGGCACCTGGGTGCCGTACGAGTTGATGGTGGTGTCGCCGGCCTTTGCCGGACGGCCGCCCTCGTTGCTGATGTAGAGCTTGTCGCCGACCTGGACCATGTCACGCGGCGCGTTGCCCACGTTCCAGCTCTGCTTGATGGCGCCGGTGGCCGCGTCGATGGCGACCACCCGGTTCTGGCCGTTGACCGCGGAGTACACGGTGGAGCCGTCGGCCGAGAAGACGGCCTCGCCGACCAGGGCGTGCTTGGACCCGTCCGCCGGGATCTTGATGGAGGTCGGGTTGGCGACCGTGCCGTCCGGGTTGACCGTGAACTTCGTGTAGCCGTCGGTCTGGCCCAGCCACAGCTGCTTGCCGTCGGGCGAGTACGTGGGGCCTTCCTGGCCCACGGAGTTGCTGCTCAGGCGCGGGGTCGACGAGGCGGCGGTGCCGACGACCTGCTGCACCTTCCAGTTCTTCACGTCGACGATGGCCAGCGCGCTGCCGCCGTCGGTGACGGAGGCCGCGATGTGGGTGCCCTCCGGGCTGGGCGAGGACGACATGATCTTGCCGTTGTTGATGACCAGGCGTTCGCCGTAGGGGGCGATGTACTGGTCGCTGGAGATCACCTGACCGCGGTCGGTCGTCTGGCCGACCTGGTCGGTGCCGAACTGGTGCGTCTGGGCGTAGCCGACGCCGGCGGTGACGGCCAGGACCACCGCGGTGGCGCCTGCCGTGAGGGCGCTGCGGCGCCCGATTCGTCTACCGCGGAACTCCGTCTCCACAGGCCTGCGACGACGTGTTACCTGCACTGGAGTCATCCCTTCGTGGTGCTGAGAAGTTCGACGTTGCCGTCGAACTGCCAAAGTGGGTTCGGTGCGTCGCCGGTCGGGGTCCGCACCAGGAAGTAGCCGTTCACTTCCTTCGGTCCGTCGCCGTCGGCGACGAACCGCCCGTCTGAGGTGACGTCGAGTTGGTAGATGGCCGTCCCGGTGGCCTCGACGTTGGGGAGATGCCAGGACACGACGCAGCGCCAGTCGTTGCCGGGTCCCACTGCGGCGACCCTGACGCTGCCCTTGTCGCACGTCGCCGTGGCCTTCAGCTGCGCTTCGGTGACGTCGGGACGGTTGAGCTGCTTGGTCTGCATGCGGTAGAGGTGGGCGAACTCCGTGGCGAGGGAGCGCTGCACCTTGTCCTGCGTGATCCCGGAGCCCGTGGCCCCGGTCGCCGTGGCGACGACGGCGACGGTCGCGCCGGCCAGTGCGACGAGCGGCAGGAGACCGACGGCGACCGCGCGGCGCCCCGATCCGTCGGCGGTGAGATTGGTGAAGTCGCGCCGCAGGAACAGCAGATATGCCAACGTTGTCGCGAGCAGGGCCCACACCAGGCTTACCACGACGCCGATCAGGAGCGGGCCGAGCTGTGCCGGGCTGGTGAACAGGCCGTTCCAGGCGATGAAGGCGTAGCCGGGCAGCGCGAGGCGTACGGAGACCGGGAGCGGCAGCATCTGGGCGAGTTGCATCGCGAGCGCGACGACCGCGGGCAGCAGCAGACCCATCGGGGACCGCCCCAGCACGACGGAGCCGAGGAGTCCGATCGCGGCGAGGGCCAGGGTCGGGGCGAGTGCGCACACCCAGGCCAGGGCGACCTGGCCGGCCGCGTCCGATGGCGTCAGCTGGTGGCCGTCGAGGCCGACCAGCGGCCGGTTGCCGACGGTCACGAGGCCGCCAACCGCGCTGGAGCAGGCCAGCCCGGCCACGAGGAGCAGGATGACGGTGAGGCTGGCCAGCGCCTTCGCCGCGAAGATCCGCCGCGGCGAGCGGACCGCCACCAGCAGGTGCCGCCAGGTGCCGAGCCGGTCCTCGGAGGCGAACACGTCGCCGGCGACCACCGAGGTCAGCAGCGGCAGCGCCCAGGTGCCCGCGAAGCCGAGCATCACCAGCGGTCCGGCCCACCCGGTGGCGAGCATCCAGCGGCCGAAGAGGGTGTCGGAGGGGAGTGTGCTCTGCTGGCTCACCGCCGCGACGAACAGCGCCGGGGCGAACCAGCAGGCGAGCACCAGCAGGCGGATCCGCCATTGCGAGACGAGCTTGACCAGTTCGAAGCAGTAGCCGCGAGCCACCGAGACGCGGCCGGCGCCGGTGGACCGGTCGGGGGCGGGGGCGGTCGCGGTGGCGGTCATCGGCCGGCCTCCTGCTGCTCGGCGGGGGTGTCCTGCGGCTGGGCGGCGGCTTGCAGTTGCCGCTCGGCGCCGGCTTCCTGCTGCTCGACGACGGACTCCGGCTGCTCGGCGCCGGACTCCTTCCCTTCGCTCTCCGCCTCCTGATGTTCGGTCAGGGCGAGGAAGGCGGCCTCCAGCGGCGAGACCACGGGGGCGAGTTCACGCAAGGCGGTGCCCGACTGCACGAGCCGCACCACGAGTTCGTCGAGCGCCGGCACGAGGGCGCGTACGACGAGCACCTCGTCGCCGCCGGGACGTCCGTCGTCGACGAGGTGGATCCCGGGCGTGTCGGCAGCGATCCGGCGGGCGGTCTGCGGATCGGAGGCGATCAGCCGGTAGTCCAGTTCACGGTTCTCGGCGGCCAGCTTGCGCAACGGGCCGGAGAAGACGACCCGTCCGGTGGCGAGGATGGTGACCTCGGAACACAGTGCCTCGAGGTCGTCCATGCGGTGGCTCGACAGCACGACGCTGGTTCCCTCCGCCGCGAGCCGGGCGAGGACGCCGTGGACGTGCTTCTTGCCGGCCGGGTCGAGGCCGTTGGACGGCTCGTCCAGCACGAGGAGCCGGGGCTTGGTGAGCAAGGCGGCGGCGAGCCCGAGCCGTTGCCGCATGCCCAGGGAGAAGCCGCGGATCCGGTCGTCGGCGACATCGATGAGTCCGACTTGGCCGATGACGTCGTCGATGCCCGCCGTGCGCGCGTCCTGGCCGCGCAGAGCGGCGAGCGCGGCGAGGTTCTGCCTGGCGGTGAGCGACGGGTAGAGGCCGGGACCGTCCACGAACCCGGCGACAGCGTCGGGAGCGGCGAACGTCCTGCCCACCGGGGAACCGAGGATCTCCAGACTGCCGCTGTCGGCCACGGCCAGCCCGAGCAGGAGCCCGAGGAGCGTCGTCTTGCCGGCGCCGTTCGGACCCACCAGTCCGTGGATCTGTCCCTGCGCCACATCGAGGTCGATGCCGTCGAGCGCGACGACATCGCCGAAACACTTGGTGATCCCGCGAGCCCGGATCGCGAGGAGTGAGTCCATGAGCCCCTTCTTTCGAAAGCCTCATGGACCCTAGGGAGGGCACACCGTACGCACAGGAATCGCCAGTTAAACGCTCAAGGAACGGAAGCCGACAGCCGTTCGCCGCGTCCACAGCCGGAGGAGGGCGCCTGCGCCCTTGCCCTCCAGCGTAGCTGACGTTCCGTCAGTGACACGTGTCAGAACGCCGCGCGCACCTCCCCCACCGTCTCCCCCCGCCCCAGCACCGGCGTGCGGCCGATGCGGTCCACGACCGGCGCCGTGACCCCCGTCAGGCGCAACGCACGGGCCAGGACCGGGCCGAGGGCCCGGACTCCACCGTCCTCGATCTTGAGGGCCAGGGCACGGCCGTCGGGCAGGGCGAGGGCCTGTACGGCTTCCGCGCCCACCTTCGACAGGGCGCCCGGCATCTCCCTCATGAGCCAGGTGTCGTGGCGGTGGGTGCCGGCGACGTACTCGGGGTGGGCGCGCATGGCGTCGGCGACCCGCCGTTCGGGGGTGCCGGGCGCGGCGAGGACGAAGGAGCGGAAGGCACGGGCGAGGCCGGTCAGACTGATCGCCATCAGCGGCGCCCCGCAGCCGTCCACGCCGACGGCGGCCACCGGTTCACCGGCCGCCTCCTCCACGACCGTACGGATGAGGCGCTGAAGCGGATGGTCCGGGTCGAGGTAGGACTCCAGCGGCCAGTCCCGCAGCGCGGCGGCGGCCAGCATCGCCGTGTGCTTGCCGGAGCAGTTCATGGCCACACGGTCGCGCCGGCCGCCGGCCGCCAGATAGGCCTCCTGCTCCTCCTGGTCCAGCGGGAGGGCGGGCGGGCACTGCAGGTGCTCCGGGGTCAGGCCGTGCTCGTCGAGCATCGCTCGCACCAGGTCGCGGTGGAACGGCTCGCCGGAGTGGCTCGCGGCGGCCAGGGCCAGCCGCTCTCCTCGCAGGTCGAGGCCGGCCCGCAGTATGCCCGCCGCCTGCATCGGCTTGTTGGAGGACCGCGGGAACACGGGGGAGGCCACATCACCGATCGCCCACTCGACCGAGCCGTCCGCGGCCAGGAGCACCACACTGCCCCTGTGCCGTCCTTCGACGAATCCGGAGCGGACGACCTCGGCGAGGACCGGGGCACTCGGCGCGCTCGCGCCGGGAGTGGTGAGGGCGGGGTGGGACATCGGCGGTCACCTTCCGGACGGGAATCGGGTTCGACCCGCCCGGCCGTCCCCGGGATCTCCGGGTACGTCGGCCGGATGAGCGGGTCGCTCCGCACCGTACTCAGGCCGGAGTTGTGCTCCGCAGGCAGGCCTGGCATTCATGGACATGAACATCACACATGTGGGTGTACGCGGAGAGCGCTGCCGTGCCAGACTCCCTCAACGCCCCAGCCACATTGCTTACTTGGAGGACCGTCCATGAGCATGTCCCGGCGCACCGTG
This sequence comes from Streptomyces sp. NPDC050743, assembly GCF_044456925.1. Taxonomy (NCBI): domain Bacteria; kingdom Bacillati; phylum Actinomycetota; class Actinomycetes; order Kitasatosporales; family Streptomycetaceae; genus Streptomyces; species Streptomyces sp. NPDC050743. The sequence goes on along the minus strand of NZ_JBITGJ010000022.1, from coordinate 37,613 downwards.
CTCGCCGTGGCAGCCGGAGCCACGGCAGCCGCCGTCCCACCCGCCGACGCCGCGGAGGCGTCCGGCAACCGGAGCCCGGCCTCGGCTGTGCGAGCGCTCCGCGCGGCGGCCGACTACGCGGTGGAGAAACTGCACGCCGTCGCGCCCGGAGTGACCGGCTTTCCCGTCGGCACGAAGTTCGAGAAGTGGACCTACTCCCAGAACGGTGACTGGGTCGGCGGGTTCTGGCCGGGGACGCTGTGGATGGCGTATCTCCACAGCGGAGACGACGCGTTCCGCACGCTGGCGCTCGACTCCGCCCGCAAACTCGCTCCGCGCCGGCACGACACGTCCACCCACGACCTCGGCTTCCTCTTCTATCCGTCCTGGGTCACCGCCTGGCGACTGACCGGCGACGACAGTTGGCGCACGGGCGCGATCGAGGCGGCCGAGTCGCTCATCCAGCGCTACAACCCGCGCGGCCGCTTCATCCGGGCCTGGGGAGCGCTGAACGACCCGAACAACGCGGGCCGGGTCATCATGGACACGATCATGAATCTCGATCTGCTGGCCTTTGCCGGCCAGCAGACGGGCGACGACAAATACCTCAACATCGCCGTTGAGCACGCCAAGACGGCACAACGGGTCTTTCCCCGCCCGGACGGCTCCACCCCCCACGTGTTCGACTTCGACCCCGAGACCGGCGCCCCGATCGGCCCGAACACCGTCCAGGGCTACAGCCCGTCCTCGTGCTGGTCCCGCGGGCAGGCCTGGGGCGTCTACGGGTTCACCACGATGTATCGCCGCACCGGAGACCAGGGGTTTCTTTCCACGGCGCGCAAACTCGCCGACTTCGCCGTGGGAGCGCTGAGTCCGGATCAGATTCCGGTGTGGGACTACAAGGCGCCGCAAGCGCCGTACGACATCAAGGACACCTCGGCCGGCGCGGTCATGGCATGCGGGCTGCTCGACCTGTCCGCCGCGACCGGCCGGCGCGAGTACCGGCAGGCCGCCCTGCGGATCCTCACCGCGCTGTCGGAGACCTGCCTGACGCGGAACTCGGCCCGCGCGGAGGCGATAGTCGCCCGCTGCACCCGCAACCGGCCGGCCGAGGACGGAATCGAGGTCTCCCTCCCCTACGCCGACTACTACCTGCTCGAAGGCATCCTGCGCGTGCTGCGGCCGCGGGACGTCGACCGGGCCATCGACCTGTCGGCAGTCCGAAGCGATCACGCAGGCCACACCCTCGCTCGTACGGCCAGGCCATAGGTTGGGGCCATGAGTGACGACTGGCGCACGGACCGGATCGGGGCTGCTCTGCGGGGTGAGAACCCGACGGTGCTACGGCGGCTCCAGGCGGGGTTCGCGGTGATCGGCGACGTCCAGTTCCTGCCGGGCTACTCGGTCCTCCTGGTGGACGAGCCGGGTGTTCAGCGGCTGTCCGAGCTGCCGAGGGCCAAGCGGCTGGCGTTCCTGTCCGACATGGACAGGCTCGGAGAAGCCGTGGAACGGGCCTGCCGGCGGCTGGATCCCGCCTTCCGCCGGGTGAACCTGGAGATCCTCGGCAACACGGACCCGTTCCTGCACGCCCACGTCTGGCCCCGGTTCGAGTGGGAGTCTCCCGAGGTGGTGGGGAAGCCCGTATGGCTGTATCCGCCGGACCGGTGGCGGGACGAGCGATTCCGCCTCGGTCCGCACCACGACGCGCTGCGGGAAGCGATCGGGACTGAGCTGGACGCTGTGTTACGAGCCTGTGACACAGAGCTGACAGTTCCAAGATCAGGCCCTGTCAAGCTCGGCTTCACCGAATGACCTGACCTGTGCATTCTGGGGGAAATCAAGCCATGACCACCCGTACCCGCACCATGGCGGCCGCCATCGCCGTGGCCGCAGCCGTCACCGGCACGGCGCTGCTGGGCGTCTCCGGCGCCGCCTCGGCCGCCGCCGGCGCCTCGCACGGCACCCTGACCATCAGCAACGGCACCAAGTACGTGCTGATCAACGGCCGCAAGGTGAACTTCGGGGTACCCGTGCGGGACCTCGCCTGGTCCCCGGACGGCGCCAAGGCGGCCTTCGTCGACGGCTCCGGCAACCTGGACATCGCCAACCCCGACGGCAGCGGGCGTGTGGTCGTGGCCAAGAACCCCGGCAACCAGAACTGGTCCCACCCGACCTGGCAGGTGACCGCGAAGGACACCCGGTACAACATCCCCGCCAAGGACAACCTCGTCTTCGCGGCGCGCGCGGGCGGTGTGTCCCGGCTGAAGTACATCTCCGCCAAGGCCGTCCACGGCACACCCAAGACGTTGTCCCTGAACGCCGAGCCGGGTCCGGGCGGGGCGCTGCCGCAGACCGGCAACGTCTGGCCGAACGCGGCCGGCCACTACGGCACCTCGGTCTACGCCAACGTCGACAACGGCGCCGTGTACATCCGTGACGACTACCTGCGCCAGCAGGGCGGCAAGCTCACCCAGGGCTCCCAGCCGGCGCTGTCCCCGAACGAGGAGGAGGTCGTCTTCGTGCGCTCGGTCGCCGGTCACGACCACGTGCTCGTCGAGGACTTCACGCACGGCAACCACGTCAAGGACCTCACCCCGCACGCCACGACCGACTACACCGAGCCGGCCTGGTCCCCCGACGGCAAGACCCTCGCGGTGCGCACCCCGTCCGGCACGGTGACCCTGCCGGCCGACGGCACGGGTCATCCGGTCAAGGTCACCTCGACGGTCGGCCTGGCGGCGTACCGCCCCTGACGTCGTACGAGTCGTACAAGGTCACGGGCCGGGCGCGTCCGGGGCGCGGAGTGCGGGTCACTTCGCGGCCCGGGCGAGCTCGGCCCGCAGTTCGTCCAGGTGCGCGTCGGCGGTGTCGTGCGGCAGGAACTCGACGACGTCGAGGAACCGGAAGAGCACCCGGCTGCCGGTGACGGCGTACTCGTACTCGGCGAACCCCACCACCGCGCCCATGGCGCCCCGGACCGCGCCCCGCACCACATGGGCGGTCATGTCGTCCCGCTCCGCCGCCGACATGCCGCGCCGGGCGTTGGGCCGGGCGAGATAGGGACACACCATCGAGGCGTACAGCATGCACGCACGGTGGCCCGGTCCTTCGAGGGTCGGCGCGAGATTGCGGTAGGGCCGTCCGGCGGCCAGTGCCTCCCCGATCGCCGCGCTCTCCACGGCCCCCACCACACGCCACACCGGTCCCTGTGGCATGCCCTGATTGCACACCGAGCACAGCCGCTTCCGCGCGCATGCGGCGCTGCGTTCGTAGTCGGTCAGCGCGAACTGCGGCTCCTCCCCTTCCCAGGGAGTGATCGCCGGCACCGGATACCCACGGGCGTCACGGGGCCGTGCCTCGACCGCGGCCGGCATGGGAACACTCTCGAATCGCACAGGCCATGACTACCAGGGCCAACGGCTTTCGGCCAAGGCCGCCCAGGTGGCCGCCTGTTGCCGGGAAGATCGGCCAGGATCGGTGCATGAACGAGATCGTGCTGATGTCGGATCCAAGGGTCGCGGCCGTCCCCGTGACCGACTGCGATGAACCGCTCGTGGACGTCCGGCTGCGGAATTCCCTCGCCGTGGACGCGCGCCGGGCCGAACCGTCAGGGGCGTTCGCGCATCTGCGGGAAGGGGTGCTGATCCGTCTCCTCAGGGCTCAGCAACTGCTCCCGGACGGCCTGCGTCTGCTGTTCGTCGAGGGGTACCGGCCGCCCGCGCTGCAGCGGCAGTACTTCGAGCAGTACTCCGGCACGCTGCGGGCCGCGCACCCGGACTGGCCGGCGGAGCGGGTGCGCGAGGCAGCGAGCCGGTATGTGTCGCCGCCGGAGATAGCGCCGCACAGCGCCGGTGCCGCGGTGGACCTCACGCTCGTCGACGCCGAGGGCCGGGAGCTCGACATGGGGACGCGGGTGAACGCCAACCCGGAGGAGAGCGACGGCACTTGCTACACGGACGCCGCCACGATCGGCCCCGCAGCGCGGGCCAACCGGCGTGTGCTCGGTGCGGCGCTCAGTGCCGTCGGCTTGGTCAACTACCCCACGGAATGGTGTTCCCAGTCAAGTTCTTGTGTTCAGAGTCTGGGAGTCAGCCGCAGGTCCTGGGAAGACTTCGCAGGCAGGCTTGGCCATGCGAAATGACTGAGCACTGACGACGTAGATCGTGCCAGGATGCTCGGCATGTCTGGTCGCGCACTGAGTTTCGGAGCAAAGGCGGAAGCATACGAACGCTTCCGACCGGGGTACTCCACGGAGCTCTTCGACACGGTGATGGGGTATGCGGGGCAGCCGGTCCGAACTGCGCTCGAGATCGGCGCTGGGACAGGCAAGGCGACCCGCCTGTTCGCTCAGCAAGGGATCAGCCTCACCGCGACTGAGCCTGACGGGGCCATGCTTGCCGAGTTGCGGAGCCATGTACCGGCAAGCGTCAGGACGGTGCAGGCCGCGTTCGAGGACCTGCGACCTGGCGAGAAGTACGGGCTGGTCTATGCGGCGGCAGCGCTGCATTGGACGAACCGGGAGGGCAGGTGGCAACGGATGGCTGCGCTGCTGGAACCCGGTGGCGTGTTCGCCTCCTTCGGCGGACCGATCCGGCTGGCTGACCCGGCCGTGGAGGAAGCTGTTCGCGCGGCACGGGCGCCGTTCCTGGAGAGCGATGAGGTTCCGTCCCCGGACGGGACGCCTCCGGAGCAGGAAATGCAATGGCCGGGTACGGAGCTTCAACGATCTGTGTGGTTCACCGATGTTCAGCAATCGGTGATCGAACGGCGCTTGACGATGAGCGCTCGTGACTACGTTGGCCATCTCTCGACCATCTCGGCCTATCTCATACTGCCGTTCTCGGAGCAAGAGCAGGTATTCGGTCAGATCATGCGAGTTCTGCCTGAGACGGTCGAGCTTGTCGCCGACGTCACCGTCCATCTCGCGCGTCGGCGCTACGGGCAGTAGTACCTCGAAGGGCAGATGCCCGCCACTGCGGCCGCCCATCCAGCCATGCCACAGGCAGCGTACGGCTGGTGGTCACTTTCTCGTCGGATGGAGGGAGATGACATTGTCCGGTGCCTCTTCCGGGCGCTTCTCCGGCTTCTTACCTTGATGAGTGAGGACGGCGTTCGCGAGCGCGAGTTGAGTAACTTGGTGCCGGAGTGCCGTAATCTCGGCCTTCTGCGTGGCAACAGTTTCTTTCAGGTCGGAGACGGCTCTCCGGAGTCGCCTTTCCGATTCCGGGAGTTGCTTCGTCTCCATGCGGATGCGCTCATAGAACTCGTTCTTTAGGTCTGCGTGGCGTTTCTGGAGGGCCATGCGGTGAACACCAGCCTCGGCCGCGAGGGCAACGACAGTCAGCGCGCCGTCGGAGGTTGTGGGCTGGCCGGCGAGGAGCCGGTCGATAGCGGCCCGTATGCGTGCGCGTTCGTCGGTGGATTGCTCGGTCATGACAGGTCCTCGGCGGGTTGGGCGGTGGCGTGGTGCGTGTCGGTGCTGGTGCGGTGCTCGGCGGTGGCTCGAAGGCGCCTGGCCAGCGGGAGTCAGGCCCCGGACCTCTGCGGCTCGGAGGTTCCGGCTCACCTCCCGCTCGGCGGGGGACAACAGCACCTCTTCGCAGCGCAGGTTCGCCGTGGTGAACACCGTGTTCCAACGGTCGGGAAGCATCGGCAAGCCCTGCTCGGTCAGCCACAGCCACGCAGGTTCCGGCCCCTCCGGGCCCTCGACGAACAACCACTGCCGTTCCCGCCAGCCCAGATGGGTCAAGTACTGATGGCCCTCGACACCATTTCGGTCCACCCAGAAGACTCTCGGTGCCCGGCCGCGGGTCACCTTCGTGACCAGGCGCATCTGCTCAACCCGCTCGTAGCGGCCCACCTGCTGAGCGCGCTTCACCGCCCAAGCCCGCTCCGACTGCACATAGGTTTCGACCTGCCGCAGGGCATCCAGCGAGGTGTAGAAGGTACGGCCGTTCTTTGATCGGGTCACCGCCCCGGCGAGCTGGCCGTGCTGGTAGCGCCCGTGCTGCAACTGCTGAGCGGGCAGCTCGAACGTCAAAAGCGACCCGCCTTCCTGTCGCCGAAGCCCCGAACTCAAGATGAACTGCACAAACGAGGTGTTACGGGCCTCGGTCCGCGCATCCCATCCCCAACTCGGCACCCCGTCACGGCCGTGACCGCGCAGGCCGACGTCCGACCATAAGCTCCACGTACGCGGTGTCAGCCACGACACCCGGGCACTGACCGAGTCAGCCGCACGGTCCTCCCGCCGGGACGCGTCCACCGGCCGCGGGCTCACCCTCGCCCACTTGAACAGGCGGGTGAAGGCGGCGGCCTCACGGTTCCATTTCGACCCGCTGATTCGCTCGGGATTCTGCGGAGCATCACAGCGCCAGGTCCTGTAGTTCAGCAGGTCCTGCTCGGAGGCCCGGCGCCAGTCGATCCCGCGCGACGACAGGAACGTCAGGAGGATCCGAATGTCCGTGGCGTAGTTTCGCTTCGTCTCCCGTGCAAGGAAGCGGAAGTGCTTCGAGAGAACGAACTCCAACAGGTCGGAGTCGATGGTGAAATCTGGAGCGATGAAGACAGGATAACCCGGCATCAAGCCGATCCGCTCGACCGCCGTCGGAAGGTCCTCGACCCCCAACACTCCCGCTTCAGGAAGCGTCCTTCACCGGCCCGGGTCGGGCACCCACACCACATGCCACTCACTCACACTCGCTCCTCCCTTGATGCTTGAACACATCCAATCATCAGGGAAATGGTGGCATTGGTCCTTCGGCGACCGGTACTGGGCGCTGTCCACCGAAGCCGGCAGTGCGCTGTACGGGCCACGGGAACTCGGATGAGCCCTGATGCGGCCCGCCCCGACGGCCCATGCCCGGCGGGTGAGGGACCGGGCCGCGCGGACGCCGGTGCCGCCATGCCCTGCGAGCCGGGTCCTGTCGCGACGGCTGGGGGCGCGCCTCCGCTCGATCCCGAACTGGCGCTCGCGCTGGCGGGTTCGGGGCGTGATGTGCGGGAGCCGTTCACCCCGGAGAACCTGGCGGCCCGGCAGGCGCGGGATGCTGCCGGGCGGCCCAGGCCGACGGTGGCCGATCTCCGGGCCGGCGGCCGCTTCGAGGTGGCGGAGCTGCGGGTGCCGGGGCCGCCGGACGGGCCGGACGTCGCGCTGGTCAGCGCACGGCCCGCGGGGATCGCCGGGCCACTGCCCTTGCTGTACTACATGCACGGCGGCGGGATGATCACGGGCAACGCCTGGTCCGTGTTGCCGCGGCTCCTTCGCGAGTGGGCCGCCACCCTGGAGTTGGCGGTCGTCTCCGTCGAATACCGGCTGGCGCCCGAGGCGCGGTATCCCGCAGCGGTGGAGGACTGTTACGCGGGGCTGGTGTGGGTGGCCGCGCACGCGGCGGAGCTGGGCATCGACGCCGGCCGTGTCGTCGTCGGGGGGAAGAGCGCCGGCGGCGGACTCGCCGCCGCGCTCGCCCTGCTCACCCGTGACCGGGGCGGGCCCGGCCCGGTCGGGCAACTGCTCCTGTGCCCGATGCTCGACGACCGCGACGACACGTTCTCCAGCGGTCAGATGGCCGGCGTCGACACCTGGGACCGGACCTCCAACGCGACCGCGTGGCAGGCGGTGCTGGGCGACCGGTACGGTGCCGCGGACCTGCCGCCCTACGCGGCTCCCGCCCGCGCGACCGATCTGTCGGGGCTGCCCCCGACCTATGTCGAGGTCGGGTCGGCCGAGACCTTGCGGGACGAGGCCGTCGCCTACGCGCAGGCGCTCTGGCAAGCCGGTGGCCAGGCGGAACTGCACGTCTGGCCCGGCGGCTGCCACGGCTTCGACACCTTCGCACCGCGGGCGGAGCTCAGCCAGGACGCCCGCGAGGCCCGTACCCGCTGGCTGCGGCGCGTTCTCACGCGGACGCGACGACCCCGTAGGTGACCAGGCCGTAGGCGAGGTGCGGGATCGCGTCCGAGGCCCAGTCGGCGGGCGACCAGGTGCGCGGGTCGCTGATGTCCAGGCCGGCTATGGGCACGTCGGCCAGCGCCATCCCCAGGGCTCCGGTCAGCACGGCGCCGAGCCAGGCGTGCGGCCGCAGACCGGCGCGGTGGAGCAGTGCCACGAGGACGCCCGTGCCGACTCCCACGGCGGTGCCCGACAGCGCCCCCAGTCCGGACAGCCGGTTGTCCCGTCCCTCCCCGTCGGGGACCGGGTGTCCCGCCTTGGTGGTGATCTTCTCCACGACGGCCTCGGGGGTGCTGCTCGAAGGCCGGCCGCGCAACGCCATGTCGAGATAGCTCACGGCGTTCAACGCGGTGGTGCCGGCAGCCCCGGCGGCACAGCCACGCGCGATGGTTCGGAACATGCGGCTCCGTGTCCCCCGCCCTGACGTGGGCCAAACGGCGCCGCCCCGGCCATGTCCGGGTCCAGCGGCGCGGTCACCGCGCGGGTGGGCCTGGTCCGGCCTCCGGGCCGCCCTGTGCGATCCGGGTCAGGTCGGTCATCAGCGAGTCGAGCCACGACACGGTCGCGTAGTACAGGCGCGGCGTGCCGGGCGGCTCGGGGACGGAACCCACGAGCGCCGGATCGAGCAGCGGGAACCGCCCGGTCGGGGTGTCCGCTCCGGGATCCAGGGCGGCCGACACCAGCAGCATCCGTGCGGCCACCCGGTCCCCCAGCCCGCTGACGGACTCGGCCGCCACGGAGCCGAGGCCGCTCAGCGGCGGCGCCAACAGCCGTTCGGAGCCCCACAGGGTGTGGTGCCCGGCCATCAGCGTGGCCTGCCAGTCCACGGTGCGCGGGGCGGGCCTGCGCGCCGCGCCGCCGAAGGGTGTCGGCTCGCTCTGGAACTGCGCGTACGCGGACTCGGCGAGGACGACCGCGCTCTGCAACGACCGGTGTCCGGAGGCCCCGGACGGTACGGCCGCCGCAGCGCCGCCCGCCACCGAGGCGCCGGTCGCGACCACGATCTCGGCGGCCCGGCGCAGGAGTTCCGCCGCGTGGCGCAGTTCGTCATGGGCGCCGCGCGGCCAGGCCAGTAGTCCGAAGACGGCGCCGATCGCGCTGCCGACCAGCACGTCCAGCACCCTCACCTCCGCCAGCCGCCAGGTCGGCGGGGCCAGCTGGGCGAAGACCAGGGCCACCAGCACGGTGAACAGGCCCTGTGCCCAGCCGACGCCCTTGACCGGTCCCACCGTGAAGGCGAGCAGCATCCACGCCGGCAGGACGACGGCGTAGACGGTGGTGTCGGTCCCGGCCAGGCTCAGCACCCCGGCGGTGACGAGGGCCCCGGCCAGGGTGCCCGTGAGCGCCAGACGGATGGTGTGCCAGGTCTCGTCCATGGTGGTCCGGGTGAGGGTGAGCGTCGCCAGCATGGCCCAGAAGCCATGGGGCAGCGTGTCCACGCCGGCCACGAGCCGGGCCGCGGTCAGCGCCAGGGCGATCCGGACCGCGTTCTGGAAGCACACCGACCGGCGCCCGGCGTGGCCGCGCAGCCGGTGCCACCACAGGATCGGCGCCCACGTCCCGGCGTACCAGAAGCGGCCGTGCGCGCTCTCCACCGCCGCGTGTCTTCCGCGTACGGCGAGATCGGCCGCCGGGGCCATGGCGAGCGCGGCGTCGGCGATCTCCAGCACGGCGGCGTGCCGGCGCAGCACGGCGGGCGGGAAGTCCGGCGCGCGAGCGGTTGCGGGCGCCGGATCCCCGGCGGGGGCCGGGCCCGCGGACACGGCCGACAGGTGCGCGCGTGCCCTGACCAGGTCCTCGTACGGGGCGACCGGTGACGGTCCGGTCCCCAGGCAGTCCGCGGTCGCGGTGGCCAGCCGGGCGACGGCCCGCAGTACGGCACTCACCTCGGGGCCGGGCCGCCCGCCCGGTGGTGCGGGCAGTTGCGCCAGGCGGCTGAGGAGGGTGCGCGTGGCCAGACCGGTGTGGGCGAGGGCGCGGTCGCGCAGGCCTGCCCCGGCCGGGCGTTCCGCCTCCGGCACGGTCAGGGACCGCAGCGACCGGCCGGCCTCCCAGGCCTCCCGGATGTGGGGGGCGGTCAGGGCGTACGGCGGTGCGGCGAGGAGGGTCGCGTCGTGGGCTGCGGTCCGCACGGCGTCGGCGGCCCGTTCCCGGTACGACGGCGGGCCGGGCTCGGGAAAGATCAGCGCCTCGGCGACGACGAAGAGGACCAGTCCGGTGCTGGTCCCGGTCAGGCGCTCGCCGAGCGTGCCGGGGTCGTACGGGGGGAACGACGGGAGGATGTAGAGGAGTTGCAGGCCTGGCGCCGCCCCCGCCGGGCGTGGACCGCCCACGGCGGCGAAGGCCAGCGCGAAGCCGACCGCGAGCATGCCGACGACGGCGCTCCAGGTCCGTACGGACAGATACGTGCCGACGGCGACCAGCAGCCAGCACACCGGAAGCAGGCGGAGCACCGTCGCGGCCCGCTGCCGGCCGGTGCCCGGGATCTTGGCGAGTCCGCCCAGTGCCACGGCCGCGAACAGGGCGTAGGTGGCCGCGACAGGACGGCCGAGGCCGTAGCGGAAGAGGTAGAAACCGGCCGCGGCGACCAGCGTCACGCGTATCGCCCGGCGGCCCGAGACGGCGTAGTCCGCCCTGATCCGGCGGGCTGGGACACCACCCACCCCTACAGGATCACCCACCGCCGAGGGCCCGGCACTCCGGTCAGCCCGGGGTGAAGCGGATCGGCGTACCGGCCGCGGCCTGCGCGGCAGCCGCCAGGGCGGCCTCGGTGACGACGCCGATCACCGGGTAGCCGCCGGTGGTCGGATGATCGTGCAGGAACACCACCGGGCGCCCGTCCGGGGGCACCTGCACGGCGCCGAGGACCATGCCTTCGCTCGGCAGCTCACCGGTCGACACGCGCTCCAGCGCCGGTCCTTCGGTGCGCAGGCCGATCCGGTTGCTGTGCTGCGACACGCGGAACGTCGCCGAGGTGAGGGTGCGCAGCGCGCCGGGGGTGAACCAGTCGGCGCGGGGGCCGAGCCGCAGCGGCAGGGTCAGTTCGGTCGGCGGCGCCGGCCAGGGGGCGCTGTCGGGGAGCGCCGGCTGCCGGGCGGGGGCGCCGAGCGGGAGGACGTCCCCGGCCCGCACCGGCGCCGGGCCGAGTCCGGAGAGCAGGTCCGTGGAACGGCTGCCGAGGACGGGCGCGACGGCGATGCCGCCGGCGACGGCGACGTACGAGCGCACGCCCGCGGTCACCCCGCCCACGTCGAGTACGGCGCCCGCGGGCACCCGTACGGGCACGCCCCAGGCCACCGGCCGGCCGTCGACCGTCACGGGGCACGGCGCTCCGCCGACCACGACACTCACGCCCCGGTCGGGGCGCAGGGCGCAGCCGGTCAGGGTGGTCTCCAGGACGGCGGCTCCGGGGGCGTTGCCGAGCAGCAGATTGGCCAGCCTCATGGCGGCGGCGTCGAGGGCGCCGGAGCGGGGAACGCCCAGGTGGGCGTGGCCACGACGGCCGCTGTCCTGGACCGTGGTCAGGGCGCCGGAGCGCACGACGGTCAGCTTGACGGTCATGGCGCCCCTTCCGCCGCCACGAACCGCACCCGCGTCCCCGGCGTGAGCAGGGCGGGTTCCTCCCGGCCGAGGTCCCACAGCGGGGTCGGGTCCGGCATGGTCCCGATCAGCTGCCAGCCGCCGGGTGTGGCGCGCGGGTACACCGCGCTGTAGGGGCCGGCGAGCGCGACCGCGCCGGCCGGGACTCGGGTGCGGGGGGTGTCGCGGCGCGGCACGTGCAGTTCGGCGGGCAGGCCGGTGAGGTAGCCGAAGCCGGGGGCGAAGCCGCAGAAGGCGACGCGGAAGGTGCAGGAGGAGTGCCGGGCGGCGACCTCGTGCGCGGCGACGCCCCACAGGGCGGCCACATGGGCCAGGTCGGGTCCGTCGTAGCGTACGGGGATCTCCACGACTCCCCTGTCGTCGGTGGCCCGGGTCGGCACGTCCCAGTGGGAGATGTGGCGGGCCAGCTCCTCCGGGTGGGGGACGCCGTCCAGGAGCACGGTCCGCGCGCCCGGCACGATCTCCGCGACGGGCGGCAGCGCGCCCGCCGCGCGCCGCCGCAGGAGTTCGGCGTGGAAGGCTCCGGTGTGCTCGGCGTCCGGCAGCTCGACGAGCAGCGCGTGCCGCCCGGCGAGGCGCACCTGCACAGACCGGCTCTCCGTCATGCGAACGCCCCGACCTCGATCCCGGCCGCCTCCAGGGCCGCGCGCACCCGCGCCGCGATCCGGGCGGCGCCCGGGGTGTCGCCGTGGACGCACAGGGAGCGGGCGGTCACCACGACCGTCGTACCGTCCACGGCCTTGACCGCGCCGTCCACCGCGAACGCCAGCGCGCGCCGGACCACCACGTCCTCGTCGGTCACGACGGCGTTCGTCTCGCGCCGCGACACGAGCGTGCCCGAGGAGGTGTAGGCGCGGTCCGCGAAGGCCTCCGGTACGGCGGTCAGACCCGCCTGCTCGGCCGCGGCGAGCAGCTCCGACCCCGGCAGGCCGAGGACCGACAGGGCGCCGCCGGCCAGTTTCACGCCCTCGACCACGGCCGCGGCCTGCTCGGCGTCGTGCACGGTGCGGTTGTAGAGCGCGCCGTGCGGCTTGACGTAGGCCACCTCGGCCCCGGCGGCCTGCGCGAAGACCCGCAGTGCGCCGATCTGGTAGGCCGTCTCGGCCGCCAGTTCGTGGGCCGGTACGTCCATGGCCCGGCGGCCGAAGCCGGCCAGGTCCCGGTAGGACACCTGTGCCCCGATCCGGACGCCGCGTTCGGCGGCGAGGTTGCAGACGCGGCGCATCACCGCGGGGTCGCCCGCGTGAAAGCTGCAGGCGACGTTGGCGCTGGTCACGACGGAGAGCAGGGCGTCGTCGTCGGTGAGGGTCCAGCGGCCGAAGCCTTCACCGAGGTCCGCGTTGAGGTCGATCACGGTCAGAACGTAATCGATTGTTGAACGATCCGACAAGGGATGGATTCACCGACGGCCTCGGCCCCTGATCGCCTCTGCGCGCCCTGCTGACGGCGGGCGGCGACGCGCTCCACGACCGGTCGCCACGACTCCAGCGCAGCCACCGCCAGGCCCACGACCTTGCCGGCGTCGTCGGCGCGACGCAGTGCGATCGCCACCGGGAAGTCGGGGTCCGCCTCGAAGGCAGCCGCCTCCGCCGAAGTCATGGGACCGCCCTGGCAGCCGAGGGTGCGGGCACTCTCCGGCGACAGCGCCAACAGCGGGTCGGCGGCCGCGAGGTAGCGCTTGGCCGGGATGTGCGCGGCGACCAGACGGGCGACCCGCGGCCCCAGCAGGTCCTCGACCGCGGCCACGGCGTGCCCGCCGTGTCCCGCTTCGTCGGCGGGCACGAGGTAGTGGCCGATGTCGTGGACCAGCCCGGCCACCTGCAATTCCTCGTCGTCCGGGTGGCTCACGGCGAGCAGGGCGGCGACCTGGAGCCCGTGGTCCAGGATGTCCACCGGGTCGCCCGACCGGTCCGGGGTGTCCCAGACGTCCGCGCAGTCGGCCAGCAGAGCCATGAGCTCGTCCACGGACGGCAGAGGTTCGTACGTCATGGGCCCAAGCTGCCGCGCCGAGGCGTACGGCGGATGTCGGCGGGGTGTACGCCGCCGGGCCTGGGCGTCGTCCTCACCGACACCGAGCGTGCGAGTCCTCGCGCGCAGCCGTCGGTGCGTTCAGGCATCGGGTGGCCGGGCGCGGCGGCCGGCCGGAACCCGCGGTCAGCCCAGTTCGGTGTCCAGCCAGCGCAGGACTTCGGGGGTCACGGGGTCGGTGATGTCCGCGAACTCCTCGTGCTTGTTCAGGAACTTGGCCACGTACGGGCAGACGGGCACGATCCGCTTGCCGGCCTCCCGCACGTCGGTGAGCGCCTCCTGGACCAGCCGGGAGGCCAGGCCCTGTCCGGCGAAGGCCTCGTCGACCTCGGTGTGGAAGAAGACGCGCTGCTCGCCGCGGTCGCGGTAGGCGGTCAGTCCGGCGCGCTTGCCGTCGACCAGGATCTCGTACCGGTGCTTGACCTCGTTGTGCTCGACGGTCGGAGCGGCGGAGGGCTGGCTCATGGGATGCCTTTCGGATGGGGTTCGGTGCACGCGGCGGGACGGGTCAGTGGCGCGGCGGATTCCTGCGGGGCGTGATGACGGCGTTCGGCAGGGCGGGGGCGAGCAGACGGTCTCCCGGATACCCCTCGACGGCGCCGAAGCGATCCGAGGAGTTCTGCCAGTCCTCCCGGGCCTTGGCGATGTCCTCGTGGCTGCGCCCGATGAAATTCCACCACATGACGATCTCCTCCTCGAAGGGGGTTCCGCCGAGCAGCACCGTCCGCGCGATGTCGTCCGACTCGTTCGTCAGCGTCAACGCCTCGGCGCCCGGCGGGACATAGCCCAGCTCCGAAGGTCCCACCTGGGTGTCGAGCAGGCGCACCTCCCCCTGGTCGACCAGCAGGCCGTGCTCGAAGGCGGAGTCCACTGCGAGCGTGAGGGTCGCGCGGGGCCGGATGACGATCTCGGCGCCGAGCAGGGGCGTGAAGGTCGGCACCGGGGAGACCCGGCCGGCGAGGGAGCCCAGGAAGACCCTGATCTCGGCTTCGCCGGTCAGCACCGGCTCGGGTGCGTAGTGCTGGAAGTCCCGTTCGGTGTGGCGGTGTCCCTCCGGCAGCGCGACCCACAGCTGTACGCCGTGCAGGATGGTGGTCCGCGGTGTGGAGACCTCCGAGTGGCTGATGCCGTACCCGCCCGTCATGAGGTTGAGCTCGCCGGGCCGTACGTGGGCGTGGTTGCCCATGCTGTCCCGGTGCTCGATCTCCCCGGTGAACAGCCAGCTCACCGTCTGCAGCCCGGTGTGGGGGTGCGGGGCGACGTCCATGCCGCCGGTGACCGAGACGTCGTCGGGGCCGTAGTGGTCGGCGAAGCACCAGGCGCCGATCAGGGTCCGGGCCCGCTGCGGCAGCGTGCGGCGTACGGTCATCGCCCGGGGACCGCCGAGGGGCACGTCGCGCGGGGTCAGTACGTCGACCCGGGCGGCCCGGGTGGACCGCTCGGCGTCCACCGCGCCACCGCACCGCAGTTCCGTGGGTTTCGTTTCGACGTTGCTCACCGTGGACCGCCTCCCGGAGGGGTAGTTCTATATTCAACTATGATGCCATGATCATAGACACCCGGCACCGGATGTCCATCCATGCCGGCCCCCGGCTCGACCCGACGCTCGTAGTGCTGACCAAATTACGCGTTTGTCCAGAAATCATCTGATACGGATTCGCGGACGGGACCGGTTACCCGCTGGTCATCTCGATCAGAGATGACCGACATCCCGAACCATCGCGATTAAGAGGGAAGCAGAAGGGGGCGGCGCGGCGCTTGTGCCTGTGCGAGCAGCGAGGAAGCTGCCCGATCGTCGCCAGGCATCCCGCCGAGCCGGCCCTCACCGGCTCCCGGCCAGAAGAAGGTCACCGTGCCCCAGTCCCTCGAACTCCGGACCCCACGTCAGGGTGCGACCAGCACCGAGCCCGCACCCGGTGTGCCGGGCCGGCTGATCGCGCTGCTGGCCGTCGCCGCCGGCATGACGGTCGCCAACCTGTACTACGCCCAGCCCCTGCTCTCCTCGCTGCGCGAGGTCTTCCACACCAGTACGGCGGCGGCCGGCTGGCTGATCACGCTCACCCAGGTCGGCTATGTGATCGGCATGCTGTTCCTGGTCCCGCTCGGCGACCGGCTGGAGAAGCGGGGCCTGATCACGGCTCTGCTGACGGTCACCACGGTCGCCCTGGTGACGGCCGGGCTGGCCCCGAACTTCCCCGTGCTGCTGATCGCGTCCCTGGTCAGCGGCGCCACCTCGGTCGTCGCCCAGATCCTGGTCCCGTTCGCCGCGACCCTCGCACCCGACCACTCCCGCGGCCGGATCGTGGGCCGGGTGATGAGCGGCCTGCTCACCGGGATCCTGCTCTCGCGCACCCTGAGCAGCCTCGTCTCCGACGTCGCCGGCTGGCGCGTGGTCTACCTCGGCTCCGCCGTCCTGATGGCCGTCCTCGCCGTCACCCTGCGCTCGGCCCTGCCCCGGCACGCGCCCACCACGGCGATCCCGTACGTCCGCGTGCTGCACTCCACCCTGCAACTGGTCCGCACCCACCCCGCACTGCTGCGCCGCGGGCTGTACCAGGCGGCGATGTTCGGCGCCTTCAGTGCCTTCTGGACCACCGTCTCCTACCTCCTCACCGGCCCCGGGTTCCACTACTCCGCCATCGGCGTCGGTGTCTTCGCCCTGGTCGGAGCGGCCGGCGCGGGCGTGGCTCCGCTGGCCGGACGGTGGGCCGACCGCAAGCTGACCCGGCCCATGACGGGCGCCGCGTTCGTCCTCGCCGCGCTGGCCTTCGCCGTCGCCGGGTTCGGCCGGCACCACATCGTCCTGATAGCCCTCGCCGCGATCCTGCTCGACATGGCCGTCCAGGCCACCCTGATCCTCGGCCAGCACACCATCTACCAGCTCGACCCCCACGCCCGGGCCCGCCTCAACAGCGCCTTCATCGCCACCTTCTTCCTCGGCGGCGCCCTCGGCTCCCAGCTCGGCTCGCTGACCTACCACTCCGGTGGCTGGACGGCGGTGACGGCACTCGGCGCCGCCCTCCCTGTCCTCGCGCTCCTGTACTGGCTCACCGAGCACCGGAAGGAGCACCGGAGTCATGCCCGGGACGCCGCATAAGGATTCTCGCGGAGGTCCAGGCCCCGGCGAACGGCGTCCGCCCGCATACCATGCAGCGAAGATCCATGATGCCCAAGGCATGGGCACTGCGTCCTGACGGGAGCGGATGATGGACCTGCGGCAGATGGAAGCCGTCGTCGCGGTGGCGGACGCAGGCGGGTTCACGGCCGCGGCCAGGCGGCTGCACGTGGTCCAGTCCGCCGTCTCAGGCACGGTCCGCGCCCTCGAACGCGAGCTGGGCACCCCGCTGTTCACCCGGACCACCCACCGGGTGACGCTCACCCCGGCCGGGGAGGCCTTCGTACCCGCCGCACGAGCGGCCCTGCGCGCCGCCGAACTGGCGCGCGAGGCGGTCGACGCCGCCAAGGGAGAACTGCGCGGGCGGGTGACCGTCGGCATCATGCAGGGCGTCTGGGCTGGGCTGCACCACGCCCTGGCCGCACTGCGGTCGGAGCACCCGGGCGTGGTGGTCCGGCTGCGGCAGGCGGCGGTGACCGACATCCGGCAGGCCCTGCGCGAGGGCACGGTGGACCTGGCGGTGGTGGCACTGGACCGCCAGCAGCAGCGGGGACTCGTCACCCGGCTGCTGTCCCGCGAGGAGATGGTCCTGGTCGTGGCCCCCGGCCGGGACCTCGCCGAGAGCGCTCCCGAGGGCGCCGTCGAACCGGACACGGTCGCGCGGCTGCCCCTGGTGGACTTCACCCCGGGCTGGGCGATCCGCCACGCCGTCGACCGGGCCTTCCGCGCCGCCGGCGTCGAGCGCACCACGACCTTCGAGGTCAACGACATCGTGGCCGCGTCCGAACTGGTCCGCAACGACCTGGGTGTCTGCGTCATGCCCCGGTCCATCGCCGACCGCTTCCCCGATCTGACGACGTATCGGTTCACCCGGCATGCACCGAGCTGGAAGGTGATGGTGGTACGGCCGCACGGTGAGCCTCCCGCTGCGGTCGCGGCGCTGCTGCGGCACATCACCTGAACAAACGGCGGCCCGGAGGCAGTTCACCGGCGGCGAACGGCCCAGACGTCAGCCGGCGGAGGTGACGTCCGTACGCAGGACGGCCCGCCGTCTGTGCAGTTCGCCCTTGTCCATCCGGGCGTGCACCTCCGCGGCCGCTCTGAGGGGGGAGACCTCGATGCTGCGCGGGCGCAGAGCACCCCGGGCGAGCAGGTCGTTGATGTACCTTGCGGCTTCCGCGAGTTCGTCGGGTGTCGCGTGGGAGATCACGAACCCCACGATGGAACGGTCGTTCATGTACAGCGCCCCGGCGGGCAGCACGGGCCGGGTCCGGGCGCCGGCCAGCAGCACCACGCGGCCCCTGCGGGCGAGCAGGTCGACCGTGGTCTGCAGGTCGTTGACGCCGGCCGTGTCCAGGTACAGGTCGAGACCCGACGGCGCCGCGCCGCGGATCTTCTCGGTCAGTTCCGGATCCCGGTAGTCGAACACCTCGGCCGCGCCCAGCTCGGCGCAGTACCGCGCGTCCCGCGCGCCGGCCGTGGCGAGGACGCGGGCGCCTGCCCGCGCCGCCATCGTCACCAGGGCACTGCCGACATTGCCCGCGGCGCCGCCGACGAGCACGGTCTCCCCCACCCGGAGCCGCCCGTGGACGAACAGAGCCAGATAGGCGGTCGCCGCCGGATGGAACGCCGCCACCGCCGCGTACGGATCGACTCCCTTGGGCAGGTGGTACAGCCGGTCGGCCGCCACCACCGCCTGCTCCGCCGCCGCACCCTGCCTCCCGCCGTGCCCGAGGCTGTTGCACCACACCCGGTCCCCGGCGCGGAACCCGGTGACACCGGGGCCCGTCTGCGCGACCGTGCCGACCAGGTCACGGCCGACGACGAAGGGAAAGTCGATTTGCGTGGGGAAGAGCCCGGACCGCACGAACGTGTCCACCGGGTTGACCGTGGTGGCCAGGACGTCCACCAGTACGTCGGTGGGGCCGGGCCGGGGCGCGGGAATCTCGCCGTACCGGATGACGTCGGCGGAACCCAGCTCCTCGATGTACGCAGCGCGCATGGGACGACATGTTTCCACTCCACATCGTGTCCGCCGGCCGATTTCCCGTATGGCGCTGCTCTGAGCGGATGGTGCGAAACCCTCGATCGGGAGCTGTCGGATACGCCGACGGCTACGTCGCCGGCAGCGACGTCAGCATCGACAACCCGGGCGGCGACGGGGCCGAGTCGCTCTTCGAGTGGATCCACAACCTGGCCGGCTGGCGGGAGCGCCAGGGCATGGCCGGCGGGGAGGACAACCGCGACTCCGAGTTGCTCCGTGAGTGGTTCGACGCCACCGGAGCCGTGGTCATGGGCCGGATGATGTACGACACGAGCCAGGAGTTCTGGGGGGTGAAGGAGGGCGGTACGACCTTCACCTTCGTCACCGACGGCGTCCACAGCGCCCTCGACCAGGCAAAGGCCGCCGCGGGCGCCAAGAACGTCGACATCGCGGGCGGAGCGAGCACGGTGCAGCAGTACCTCAGGGAAGGGCTCATCGAGGAGTCGCGGCTCCACGTGGTGCCCGCGCTCCTCGGGGAAGGCCTGCGGCTGTTCGAGGGCGTGGGTACCGGGCAGCGGAGGGTCGAGCAGGTCAGGGTGGTCGAAACGCCCCTGGCCACCCCCCTGAAGTACCGCTTCGTGAGGTGACAGACCTGGCTGCCCGACGGCGGCGCCCGGTACCGCTCGCGCCGTGTCGGCGAGGTCAGTGCCTCGGCTCCGCGCTCTCCACGCCGAGTGCCCAGGCCCCGTAGGCCGTCCCCGTGGTCTCGAAGGAGAAGATGATGTGAGAGGCGGCGGTGTTGACGTCGCGCCAGAACCGCTGGACCGGGTCGGAGTCGAAATGACCCGTCGTCCCCGTGCCCCGGAAGAGCCGTTCGACGGCCGACACCGACAACTCGACCGCCAGCGCGAAGTCCCGCGGTCCGCGGACCGCGGCCTCGCCCTGCTGGGTCTCCTCGGTGCCGTCGGCGACCCGGGCGGCCCGCTGGACGAGGAGTTCCGCGGCGTCCACCTCCGCGGCCGAGCGCGCCAGGTCGATCTGGACCGACGGCTTCTCGCGCAGCGGGGCGCCCCGCCGGTCGACCCGCCGGAGGTTCTGCTCGGCGGCGGCCCGCACCGCGCCCCGCGCGGCACCCACCACGGGCACGGCGAGCGGCAGCGCGTTCACCTCGTTCACCGGGACCGTGTGGCAGCGGGCCGCGGAGGCCGTCGCCCGGCCCGCGTTGATGTCGAACCTCGACAGGGTCAGATACTCGGGCACGAAGACGTCGTCCAGGACCATGGTGTCGCTGCCGGTCCCGCGCATGCCCAGTGTGAACCAGGTGTCCTTCACGGTGACGTCCGCCTGTGGCACCGCGAAGAACCGCACCTCGCCGCGCCCGTCGGGGCCCACCTCGCCGGGTACGGCGGAGCAGGCGAAGACCCAGTCGGCGAAGCGCACCCCGCTGATGTACTTCCACTCACCGCTGAGCCGCCAGCCACCGGAGACGGGCTCGGCCTTCCCGGCCGGCATGAGGGCGCCCGCCATCAGGGCGTCCGGTCCGTCGCCCCAGATCACCGCCTGTCCCTCCGGGGGCAGGTACGCGCCGTACCGGGCCGCGTAGGCGGACAGCGAGGCGGCCCAGGCGGCCGAGGCGCAGCCCTCGCCGACCAGGGTCACCGCCAAGGTCATGTCCACGAACCGGCCTTCCGTGCCGTCGAAGGCCGCGGGGACGAAGTGCCGGGCGAACCCGGCCTCCCGCACCGCCTCGACCACCTCGGGCGCTAGGCGCCGGGCGGCCTCCGTCTCGTCGCTGCACCGCGCCGCGATCTGCGCCACGCGCGCAGCACCGGCGACGACCGCCGCCACGCTCGGCCTCTCGGCAAGGATCGTCGCCGTGCTGTCGCTGAGCATATGTTCGCCACCTCCGTTGGGATGGCCGCAGTCTCTCCGGCCGCGCCCGCGACAGGCCGCACCCGAGCCGAGACCGGCCCGCCAATCACCCGACCGGCTTCGCCTCGGCCCGCCGTGCAGTGCTCCGCCGGCAGGTGCGGCGCATGCGGTCTCGCCGGTCTGGAAGGCGGTGACGATGCCGTCGTGCTCGGCGAGGATCGTCTCGGCCCTGCCACGTCACCGGCGGCCGCGGCGCGGCGCTGGGCCAGGGTCCGGCGCGGCTCCAGTGCCTCCCACACCCACGGCGGTCGGCGGTGGTCACTCCGGGCGCGTCGCCGGCGGCGGTGTCGGCGCGTTGGTCGTCCACGGCCGCGCACATCGCCGCGATGTCCTCCAGCCGAAAACCTACAATGACGACATCACCCGTGTCCGTCGGCCGTCCCGGACCCGGCCGCGGTGGACGGCAGGGGTGCAGCTCGCCGTGATGGCCTACGACGACAGTGGGAGGCCGCCGTGCAATTGGAAGAATTCCTGGCCCAGGTCCGCGACCGGGGCGAGTACCGCAGCCGCGAGGAGACCGAGCACGTCTGTGAGGCGGTCCTGTGGGTGCTCGCGACCCGGATCGCCCCGGAAGAGGCCGACGAACTGGCGGCCCGGTTGCCCGCCCCGCTGGACGAGGCCCTGCATCTGGACCGTGGGCGTCCCGAGGCGTTCGACTGTGACGAGTTCCTCCGGCGGGTGTCCGTGCAGACCGGCGCCCGGCCCCGTACGGCCGAGTGGGACGCGGACGCCGTGCTGTCGACGGTGGCCGACGCGGTGCCCGCCGGGCAGATCGACCACCTCCTGTCCCGGCTGCCGGCCCGCTACGCGGAGTTCTTCGGGAGGCCGGACCTGAGCTGACGGAAACCGCGCCGACGGGCGACTTGGCGAACCGCTCGCGCCGGGGGGTGCCGGCGCGAGCGGTCACCTGTCCTGCCGCGCGGTCTGCCCGGTCAGTCGGTCGTCCCGGTCAGTCGCTCGTCACACCACTGCCTGGCCACCTCGGCGACCTGTTCCAGGGCTCCGGGCTCTCCGAACAAGTGGGTCGCGCCCGGAACGACGTGCAGGCTGTGCGGCACGCGCAAGTACCGGGCCGCTTCCTCGTTCAGCTCCTGGACCTGCTGGTCCTGGCCGCCGACGATGAGCAGCACCGGGGCCTGCACCCGTCCAAGGGCGTCACCCGCAAGATCGGGCCGGCCGCCTCGCGAGACCACGGTCAGCACCCGGTCGGGGCGCTCGGCGGCGGCCACCAGCGCCGCGGCGGCGCCCGTGCTGGCGCCGAACAGGACGACCGGGAGGCCGCGGGTGTCGGGTTGTGTGTCCATCCAGTCGATCGCTGCGACGAGCCGTCGGCCGAGGAGCGGGATGTCGAAGCGGTGCTCGCCGGTCAGCGCGTCGTGCCGCTCCTCCCGTTCGCTCAGCAGGTCCATCAGCAGCGTGCCGAACCCGGCGGTGCGCAGTTCGGCGGCCACCATCCGGTTGCGCGGACTGTGCCGGGAACTGCCGCTGCCGTGCGCGAAGAGCACCACGGCCCGCGCCGCCGTCGGGACCACGAGGTCACCGGAGAGCGTGGCGTCGCTGGTGGGCACCAGAACCATGTCGGAGATCATCGGCATCACTTCTTCCACGCTGCCGACCCAGCGGATCGCGGACATCCTGGCGTATCCCCGCGTACCCACCATATCCGTGCGAAAAGCCGCCTGCCGGGTTGACCACGATGAGCGGCTGGTGATCCTCGCTGGAGGAACAGCCCCGTCGGGAGATCGACACGGAGGTGCTGCACGACCGCCTGCTCAGGGCGGTCAAAGGACCTGGCTGCGCGAGGCGGAGGAGGTCGTCCACGCCCGCGGCGACCGCGAGCGACGCAGGCAGCCCGATCCGCTGGACGTCTCCTCACTCGCGGCCCGCGCGGCCGCGCACCCGGGCCGGGTGGCCGCGATCGAGGCGGTCTGGGACGGCGACACCGTCCATGACTTGTTCGTGCGCCCGGTCGCGGTCCTGGAGGAGCCGGACGGGGAAGGACATCCGGCGACCGTCCACCAGCGCACCGACGGGCCTCCGCCGGCCGCTGCCGCCACCGAGGCGGGACAGACCCTGGCCGACCGTCTCGGGGTGCCGTTCCACTTCGCTTCCCCGGACGTCCCCGACCACGAGGCCCCGCGCCGGCGGCAGGTCCATCGGCGAGGGGCCTCCGACGTGCCGTAACCGCCGTGGTTGCGAACGGCGTTGAGGGCGGGACTCGCCCCCCGGGGGTCGTTCCCGCACAGCAGCGCGATCAGCCGGGCGCGGCGGGTGGGCTCCCGAGGTGCCGGGACGGACACGCCCCGCCGAGACGTACTTGATGTGCAGTGCACGTATCTGCATAATGAGCTTATGCATAAGCAGGTTATGGACCCTGTCGGCCCGGTGGACTCATCGGCCGAGCACCTGATGCTCGCCGTTGAGGACATCGTCCGGTACGTGCGCCGGAGCGCCACGACCGGCGGCCTGAGCACCGCGGCCTCGTCCGCGCTCGGCCGGCTGGGGCGCGAGGGACCCCAGCGGCTGACCGAACTGGCCCGCGCCGAGAACGCCTCCCAGCCCAACATGACCCAGCTCGTCACCCGCCTGGAACGCGCGGGGCTGGTGCGCCGCACCGCCGACCGCACCGACGGCCGTGGGGTACTGGTGGAGGCGACCGACACCGGCCTGGAGGTGTTCCGGCAACGGCGGGCCGAGCGCGCCGACGCCCTGGCGGAGCTCATGGAGGAGCTGACCGGGCCGGAGCGGCACGCCGTGGCGATCGCGCTCCCCGCGCTGGCCCGGGTGATCCAGGACCGCCAGGCACGTTCCTGAACCTGCCCGTCCCCTCGCAAGCTCCCCGAAGAGAACTGGAGATGAAGCGTTCATGAGCGCACCGCATGGAAGGACCGCCAGCCCGTTCCGGCAACCCAGGGCCGTCTGGGCCGTGGCGTTCGCCTGCGTGATCTCGTTCATGGGCATCGGCCTGGTCGACCCGATCCTGCCCGCCCTCGCCGAGAGCCTGCACGCCTCGCCCAGCCAGGTCTCGCTCCTGTTCAGCAGCTATCTGATCGTCACCGCGGTGGCGATGCTGGTCGTCGGCTGGTTCTCCAGCCGGTTCGGCGCCAAGCGCACTTTGGTCATCGGCCTCGCCGTCATCGTGGTCTTCGCCGCGCTGGCCGGCTCCTCGGGCTCCATCAACGGCATCGTCGGCTTCCGCGCCGGCTGGGGCCTGGGCAACGCCCTGTTCATCGCCACCTCGCTCGCGGTCATCGTCGCCTCGGCCAGCGGCGGCTTCGGCGGCGCGATCATCCTCTACGAGACCGCGCTCGGCCTCGGTATCGCGGTAGGGCCGCTGCTCGGCGGCGAGTTGGGCGCCGTCAGCTGGCGCGGCCCGTTCTTCGGCGTCGCCGTCCTCATGGCCATAGCCCTGGTCGCGACCCTCGCCTTCGTACCGTCCCTGCCCAAGCCCGCCCGGCGCACCTCCCCCATGGCGCCGCTCAAGGCGTTGCGCCACCGCGGTCTGCTGACCATGGGCATCATGGCCCTGCTCTACAACTGGGGCTTCTTCACCATGCTCGGCTACGCCCCCTATCCGATGAAGCTCAGCGCCCACCAGCTGGGTCTGGTCTTCACCGCCTGGGGACTGCTGGTGGCCCTGTTCAGCGTGTTCGTCGCCCCGCGTCTGCAGGCCCGCTTCGGCACCGCTCCCGTGCTCTACGCCAACCTCGCCGGCCTCGCCGTCGTGATGGCCGTCATCGCCGCCGACGTGCAGACGCCGGCCGTGGTCATCGTCGCGGTCGTCGTCAGCGGTGCCTTCATCGGCATCAACAACACCCTCACCACGCAGGCCGTCATGCTCGTCTCGCCGGTGGAGCGCCCGGTGGCCTCCTCCGCGTACGGCTTCCTGCGCTTCATCGGCGGCGGCCTGGCGCCCTACGTCGCCGGCAAGCTCGCCGACGCGACCGACCTGAGCGTGCCCTTCTACCTCGGCGCCGCCACCTTCGTCCTGGCCGTCCCCGTCCTGGCCAGCGGGCACGGCCTGCTGCGCCGGGCCGAGACGGACACCGGGGAGAGCGAACCGATGGCACCCTCGCTGACTCCCGTCGGCGCCCCGGCGGCCACGGACACCGCGCCGGTCATCGTCGCCGTCGGCGCGCACGACCGGGCCGCCGCCATCGTGGACGCGGCGGCCCGCCTCGCACGGGACACCGGCAGCCCGCTGGAGGTCGTCCATGTCCAGCGGACGGCGGTGGTCGAGGAGCAGGCCGTCGATACCGAGACCACCGAACAGGCCCGGGCCGCCGTGGTCGCCCACCTGGACCGCCTCGCGGGCCAAGGCATCGCCGCCACCGGTCAGATCCTCCACAGCGTCGGCGATCACGCGGCCGCGGGCCGTGCGCTGGCCCAGCACGCGGCACGCGTGGGCGCCCGCGCGGTCGCCGTCGGCCGCTCTCCGCGTGGCCCGCTCGCCCAGTTCGCCGACGGCAGTCTCACCACGGCGCTCACGCACAGCGCCCCCTGCACGGTCGTCCTGCTCGACGCCGGCGACAGCCACCGGCACCTGACACCGGACACCCTGGCGGAACTGCGCGACGCCGCGGCCTGAGGTCGGGAGGAACGGTCCCGCCGGCAGAGCCGTTTCAGCCGTTCGGACGGCCTCGGGGTCCCACGCCGTGTCACGGGAGTGCCTTGCAGTCGGGGCACTCCCGTGACACCTACGGCGCCACCCCACCGACCCGACCGGCTTCCAGCAGCGCGGTGAGTTCGTCCAGGTCCCGCGCTCCGGCCACGGCCCGCTCGAGGGCGCTCTTGTGGTTCATCATCGACGTGTTGTCGAACAGCTTGCCGTACGCGGGCCTTCCATACGGGTGTGTTCCGGATTGCGCTCGGGTTTGCCGCCGCTCATGGTCGGAGGGTGAGCATGCCACCCGCGCTGCGGTCGCCCGACAGCCCTCGTGAGACCGGCCGTGGTCGGGTGGAGGGTGCGCCCGGCGTTCTCCTGGCCCTCGCCGTCTTCGGGGCCGTCCGGCTCGCCGGGATCATCCTGCTGATCGTGGTCGACGCGGTGGCCGGCCGGCCGTTCGGGAAGAGCCTGGTCCATGCGTGGGACTCGGTCTGGTACCTGCACATCGCCGAGCACGGCTACGGCACCCAGCTGCGCATCACCAGCACGGGCGCGGTCCAGACCGACTGGGCGTTCTTCCCGCTGTATCCGGGGCTCATCCGCGCCCTGTGCGGATGGGTCCCCCTGACCGCCGGGCAGGCCGGCCTGCTGATCGCCTGGGGCTTCGCGGCGCTCGCCGTGTACGGCATCTACACGATCACCCATCACCTCTACGGGCGGACGGTCGCCATCGCCGTCGTGGCCCTGTGGGCCGTACTGCCGCAGTCGGTCGCCCTCACCCTGGCCTACACCGAACCGCTGTTCACCGCATGTGCCGCCTGGTCCCTGTACGCCGTGCTGCACCGCCGCTGGCTGGCCGCGGGCTCGCTGGCGCTGCTGGCGGGCCTCGCCCGGCCGAACGGTGTCGCGGTCGCCGCAGCCGTCGCCGCCGCGGCCGCGCACGAGGTCGTACGCCAGCGCGGGCGCGCCTCACCGGGACTCCTGGCCGGCACGGTCCTCGGTCCACTGGGCTGGGTGGGTTATGTGCTGTGGGTGGGACGGCAAACCGGTGACCTGTGGCACGGCTACCTGCAGGTGCAGAGCGCCTGGAACTCCCGCCTGGACCTCGCCGTCGGACCACTGCGGTTTCTGGAGTCGATGCCGCTGCAGGGCAGTTGGGTGACCTACCCGCTGTCCGTGGTCCTCGTCGTGGCCGGCATCGTGTCGTTCTGCGTGCTGTGTCTGGAGCGCGCCCCGCTGCCGCTGGTGGTCTTCGCGGGCATGCTGCTGCTGTCGGCGGTCGCGGTGTCCGGACCCTTCTCGTCCAAGCCGCGCTTCCTCCTCCCGGCGTTCCCCCTGCTCATCCCGCCGGCCCGCGCCCTCGTACGGGCGTGGCACGCAAACCCGTCGGCCCGGTCCCGCCTGGTGTGCGCCGGCCTCACGGCCGTGTCCCTGCTCTACGGCACCTACCTGGCGGCCCTCGCCGGCCAGCCGCTGTGAAGGCTCGGAGATCCTCGCGCAGAAGGACACACATCGGCTCGTGCCGGACCGGCGCCGTCGGTCTTTCAGGGTGCCTGTAGTGTCCAGCGGTTGAGCGTCTCGGTGCCGGCGTCGTAGGTGAGCCAGGTGCCGTCGCCGAGCGGACGCACCTCCGGGCCGGCGGGCCCCTGGGGATAGGTCACCGTCCCGCGTATCTCCAAGGTGCGGGCGTCGAGAATCCAGTGGCGGTTGTCCTCTGCGTCCTCGTCGGAGTCGACGGTCGAGCCGATGACGGTGCCGGCGTCGACGAAGCCGCAGAAGTAGTTCCAGGAGTGCGGGTCCTCCTCGTCGGCGGGCTCCGCCTCTCTCTCGGCGAGCACGGTGCCGTCGAGGGCGTGCAGACGCAGGTCCGCGCCGTAGTGCTCGACCGTCAGGAAGCCCTCGTGTCCCGCGTGGACGTCCATCAGGATGCGGTCCATGGTCTCGTTCAGATCCCAGCCGGTCAGCTCCTTGCCGTCCCAGCGTCCCCAGTGCAGCAGGATGCCGTCCTGGCCCATGCCGATGCACAGGCCCATGTGAACGCCGTCCGGGTGGGAGAGGTGGTGCGATCCGGCGGCGGCGCTGTCCAGCGGCAGCGCGGCCAGCTCGCGTCCGCCGAGGGCGTCCAGCACCACCCAGCGTTCCTCCCAGTGATCCTCCTCCGGCTGGGTCACGATGTGCGCCCACACCAGTCTGCCGTCGTCCGAGACCCGGCAGGAGCCATGCTCGAGCCCCGGGCACACCTCCTGCTCATCCCCGGTGTGCGGGTGGCCCAGTTCCGGTCCCCAGCAGCTGTGCCGGTACTCCCACAGGGTCTCGCCGTCCGTGCTCACGGCCCGCACCGCGCGCTGCCCCGAGAACACGGCGAACGTGCCGTCGGGACTCACCGAGTGGACACCGCGGTCCCAGCCCGGCCAGGGCAGCGGAAAGACGGCGCCGGGCGCCCGCTCTCCGGCGAACACCTCGTCCAGGTCGTACACCTCCAGCTCATGGCCGTGGTGGAGGAGGGCGCGGCGCGAGTCCGTCCCGCGGCTCTCGAAGGCGAAGCCGTTGACCAGGGCGTGTCCGCCGGGCAGGCGGACCGAGCCGCGCAGGTGTGCAGTGATCGACATGCGTCCGAAGATAACGAAGCCCACTGACAGCGGACCGGTGAGGAGCAGCCGGGCGACGCGGCTCACTCGGGGGTCGTGGCGCCGGCTCGCCGTTCCCGCCGGCCCTCGATGTCCAGGGCCGTCCCGTACAGCCGGTCCACCCGCAGCCGGATCACGACCCTGCGCTCGGCCACCTGCTGGGCGAGGAAGGCGTCCTCGTCCTCGGGCCTCGCGGCCGGCGGGAGCATCGCGAGCAGTTCCCGCCCGACCGCGTCACCGGGCACCGTGGTGATCTCGGAGACCTCGGCGGATCCCTCGGCGACGGCGAACGACCACACGTCGCCGCCCTGCACATGCAGCGCCGCCCGTGGATCGCGCCGCAGGTGCTTGGCCTTCACACGGTCGGCCGTCGTGGACAGCCGCACGACACGGGCCTCGGGGTCCCAGGCGTAGAGCATGGTGGTGAGGTGGGGGTGACCACTGCGCCTGACCGTGGCGAGCGTGCCGAACCGCTGCCTGGCGAGCAGATCGGAGAGGGCTTCGTCGGACAGGGGCCGGGGTGCGGGTCCTTGAGTCATGTGGTGATCAACTCCCGTGCCCGAGGCGGCATTCCGGGTAGCGTGCCCCCACCTGGCGGCCGTCAGTTCGTGTACACCTCCGCCCGGTCCACGCTCACGAACACGGCCTGCGACTGGGCGTTGTGCTCGCCCGTCACGCGGATCCGCAGTGTGTGACGGCCGTACGGCAGCCGGGGGCTCACGTACTGGAGGGTCTCACCGGTGCGGATCGCCCCGTAGAA
This sequence comes from Streptomyces sp. NPDC050743, assembly GCF_044456925.1. Lineage (NCBI taxonomy): Bacteria > Bacillati > Actinomycetota > Actinomycetes > Kitasatosporales > Streptomycetaceae > Streptomyces > Streptomyces sp. NPDC050743. The sequence continues at coordinate 9,031 of NZ_JBITGJ010000022.1, read as the reverse complement.
GTCGACGCGTTGCTCCGCCGCTGCGTCGACGCCGACGGCGGCGATGCCGTTGCCGGTGTCGCGGACGGACAGCAGGGCGATGCGGGTGCCGGTGAAGGTGAAGGTGGCGGTGTTGCCGGCCTGGTCGCTCCAGTGGTCGTCGCCCCAGAAGCACTGGGTGGCGCAGCCGGTGCCGGAGTTCCAGGTGCCGGTGTAGGCGACGGTTCCGGCGCCGCTGGAGCGGCCGTCGTCGTTGATCCAGTAGGTGCCGGATCCGGGGTCGCCGGAGGGCAGGTCCTGGGTCGCGCCGAGGGCGAGCGGCCGGCCGAGGTCGGGGCTGCCGTCCGCGTTCCAGGTGATCTTCTGGGCGCGCGTGGTGCGGTCGGTGTAGGTGTACGCCGACGTGGCCTTGGCGTGGTAGACGATCCAGTCCTCGGTGCCGTCGGGCGAGCGGAAGAAGGCGTGGTGGCCGGGGCCGTAGACACCGTGGTCGTCGGCGCGGGAGAAGACCGGGCCGGAGTGCTGGGTCCAGTCGGCGGGCACCAGCGGGTCGGCGCCGTCGGGCAGGGACATCATCCAGAGCTGGTAGTCGGGCTTCCCGGTGTCGCACGTCGAATACGTCATCCAGGTACGGCCGTTGCGGTTGAGGAACTCGGGTCCCTCGCGGACCTCGGGGCAGCCGCCGGCGGCGTCGATGGCGACCGCGTCGCCGGAGACGGTGAACGGGTTGGACATCGGCGCGATGTTGAGGCCGTTGTGCTGGTAGGGGTTGATGCCGCTGTAGGCGAGGTAGAGGCGTCCGTCGTGCTGGAAGACGCTGGGGTCGATCGCGAAGTCCGAGGCGTGGTTGGGCGGTGCGAGCCTGGACTTGAAGTGGTACGGGCCCGCGGGGTCGTCCCGGTCGGACTCCAGGACGTAGACACGGTGATGGTCGTCGACGCCGTCGTCGGCGGTGTAGTACAGGTACCAGCGGTCACCGAAGCGGTGGAACTCCGGTGCCCAGATGTCGCGGTCGCGGGACGAGTCGGTGTCGGTCCAGACGGTGACGGGGTCGGCGGTGAGCAGGGTGCCCAGGGACGGTGAGCGCCACATGCGGATGCTGTCGCCCTGGGTGGTGGTCAGGTAGTAGGCGCCCTTCCAGTAGGTCATGTAGGGGTCGGGGCCGGGATTGAGCGGGTTGCGGAAGGTGCCGGTGCTCGCCTTCACCGCGGGCGCGTGCGGCGGCGTGGCCGCGGTGGCCGCGGGGACGGTGGCAAGGCCCAGCAGTAAGGCCAGGAGGACGGCGAGGAGTGGGGTGCGGGGGCCTGTGCGCATGAGCGGCTCCTTCGGTGGATGTCGTCGGGCGGAACAGGGGCCGTGCCGGCTCACTGGCCGCCGAGGCCGGTCGTCGCCACGGACTTCACGATGTGCCGCTGGAAGAACATGAAGACAACGACGAGCGGCAGCGCGGCCAGCACGGCCGAGGCCATCGACTGGGCGTACTGGATGCCGTAGGCGTCCTTCACCGAGGTGATGCCGACCGGCAGGGTCATCAGGTCCGGGTCGGACGTCGACACGAACGGCCACAGGAAGTTGTTCCACGCCCCGATGAACACGAAGATCGCCACGGCGGCGAGCATCGGCCGGGACAGCGGCAGCAGCACCGACCAGAAGATCCGCCAGTGACCGGCGCCGTCGATACGGGCCGCCTCCTCCAGCTCGTGGGGCAGCGAGTCGAAGTGCTTCTTCAGGATGAAGACCATCACGGGCGCCACGGTCTGCGGCAATATCACCGCCGCGTACGTGTCGAGCAGGTGCAGGCTCAGCATCTGCTGGAACCAGGGGACGATGAGCAGTTGGGGCGGGACGACCACGGCGGCCACCGTGAGCGCGAACAGTCCGCGGCGGCCGGCGAACAAGGTGCGGGAGAAGGCGTAACCGGCCATCGCGGAGACCAGGACCGTGATCACGGTGACGGCGGCGGCGATGAGGAAGCTGTTGAGCATCCACAGCGGCAGGTCACCGCGTTCCCAGACGGTGCTGAAGCCGTGGAAGGTGAGGCCGTGCCGGGGCCAGAACCAGTGCACGGGATCGCTGGCGTCCTGCTCGGACTTGAAGGCCGTCAGCAGCGCCCAGGCCACGGGCAGCAGCCACACCAGCGCCATGACCGTGAGGGCGGCGAGGGCGAGGATGCGCGTGGTCCGGCCCTCGCCCAGGGAGAGGTGTGCGGCACGGCGCCGGGCCGCCACCTCCCGGACGGCGGGCGGTACTCGGGGCGCGGGGGCGGTGCGGACGGGCAGGTCGGTGGAGGCCATGTCACTTCTCCCGGCGGCGGAGGGCGGTGTACTGGGCGGCGGAGGCGAGGACGACGAGGGCGAAGAAGATGTAGCTGATCGCCGAGGCGTAGCCGAGCCGGTAGCCGGTGAAGCCGACGTCGTAGACGTACTCGACGACCGGACGCGTGCTGTTGTCCGGGCCGCCCTTCGTCAGCAGGTACACCTGGTCGAAGACCTTCAGCGAGGCCAGGATCTGCAGCACCGTGATGACGGCGGTGATCCGGCGAAGCTGGGGCAGGGTGATCGACCACAGCCGCCGCCACGCGCCGGCGCCGTCGATGGCCGCCGCCTCGTACAGGTGGTCCGGGATGGACTGCAACGCGGCCAGGTAGAGCAGGAAGTTGAAGCCGACGGTCCACCACAGCGTGGTCAGGACGATCGCCCACATGGCGACCGACTGGTCGCTGAGCCAGGCCACCTGGCCGAGGCCGAGCGCATCGAGGAGGTGGTTGTACAGGCCGAGGTCGGGCTGGTAGAGCCAGAGCCACAGCAGGCTGACGACGCCCACGGGCAACAGGTAGGGAGCGAAGAAGGCCAGCCGCCACACCCACTGTCCGGGCAGGCCCGTGTGGACGAGCAGGGCCATGCCGAGGGCGACCACGACGAGCGGCACGGTCGACAGGGCGGTGAACCACACGGTGTGGCCCAGGGCCCGCCACATCTCCGCGTCCTTCAGGGCCTCGGTGAAGTTGTCGAGGCCGATGAAGGACGGGGCGTGGGCCGACAGGGAGGTGTCGGTGAGGCTCATCCACAGTCCCTGGACCAGGGGCCAGAGCATGAAGACGGCGAACAGCACGAGGAAGGGGAGCGCGAAGAGCAGGCCGGGTGGGAGCAGCCGGCGCGCCGGCAGTGCGCCGTTGCGGGGTGAGGACATCGTTGTGCCTCCTGCGCGGATCGTTCGCAGCCGGTCAGGCCGGGCTGGGCTTGGAGAGGAAGGTGTTCAGGCGCCGCACCATGGCGCGCGCCGCGCGGTCGGGGGCGAGCCCGTCGAGGAGGGCCTGCTGGAGGACCTGGGACATGGCGTTCTGGAAGTCGGATCCGGCGCCGGCGAACCAGACCGCCGGGTCCAGGACGACATGGCTCTGTGCCTGCGCGTAGTGGGCCTGCGGCCGAAGGTCCTGGTAGGCCTTCGTACGGGTCACCGGGCGGTAGGCGGGGATGTGCCCGGCGGTGGCCCAGATCTGGCCGGCCTTGAGCAGGGCGGCGACCGCGCGGTGGGCGCGTCGGCGGTGCTCGGCGTCCGGGTGCGGGTGGTGCGGCAGGACGAAGGAGTGCGAGTCGGCGTACACGGCGGGCGTGCCGAACACCGTGGGGAACGGCGCCGCTCCCACCTTCTGGTCGGCGGCCCGGAAGGTGCCGAGCTCCCACTCCCCCGACAGGATCATCGCCGTCTGCCGGTTGGCGAACGCGGCGATGGCCGCCGAGTAGTCGAGCTGCCTGGGGTTGACCCGGCCGTCGACCAGCTTGGCCATGAAGGCGATGACCTCCGCCATGCGGTCCACATCGACCTCGGCGGGTCCGCCCTCGGGGAGCCGGAAGGCGCCGCCGGTCTGCCGGTACAGGCCGTAGAACAGGCGCCAGCCCTGGGCGGTGTCGGTGACGTAGCCGAAGGCGATGCCCTGCTTGCCCGAGGCCTTGGCCAGTTCCCGGCCGGCGGCGAGGAACTTGTCGGGCGAGCTGAACGCCTCCGCGTCCAGGGTGCCGTCCTTCGTCAGCAGGCCCGCCTTGGCGGCGGGTTCGGGATGGAAGAAGACGATGAACGGGTGGGTGTCCAGCGGGACCGCGTACGTCCGGCCCTCGAACTGGGTACGAGACCACACCGCGTCGGCGAAGTCCTCGCGCCGGATACCGTACTCGGCCAGGGTGTCCAGGTCCCACGGGTCCAGCAGACCGGTGGGCGCGTATCCGGCGAGGCGGGACATGTGCGCGACCGCCACGTCCGGGCCCCGGCCGCCGGCCGAGGCCATAGCGAGCTTGGTGTAGTACGGGGTGCCCCACTCCAGGACGGTGCGCTGGATGCGCGTGCCCGGCATGTCGGGTCGCGCGGCACGCACCATGTCGTTGAGCAGGCCGCCGTCGGCGCCGCTGAACAGGTCCCAGAGGCGGACGGTGGACTCGTCGGCGGCGAGCGCGGATCCGCAGCCGGCGAGCGCGCCGGCACCGAGGACCGCGGCTGTGGAGGCGAGGGCCGCGGTCAGGGCGCGGCGCCTGGTCAGGCCGGGAGGCCGGACGGGTGCGGGTATGCCGGTCATATGGCTCCTTTCCCCATGGATATACATCGATGTAAATCGCGGGCAGGATGTGCTGTTCGCGCTCAGGCAGAGCCTCGCGAACGTGCTACGGCGTCCCGGCTTCGTAGGCCGCCGGGCGCTGCTGGGCGTCCCTCAGCCGGTTGGTGTCGACCTTCTCGGAGCGGTCGAAGCGGTAGACGCCGTTGCGCTCCTGGAAGACGTCGGTGAGCTGGGTGTAGCAGTAGCCGAACATGTCCGGGTCGTCGAGCAGGACGCCCGTGAGGCCGGTGAAGCGGTCGATGAACTCCTCGGCGGTGCGCGGACGTTCGCCGTAGCCCCAGGAGGTGCCGGGCTCGTTCCCGGCCGCCTCGGCCGCCGCCTTCGGGTCCCACCAGACGCCACCGAACTCGCTGCAGAAATAGGGCTGTCCGCGGTAGGGCACCGACCACGGCCGCCCGTCCGGCGCCGCGTTGACGTACGGCCGGCCCTCGGCCAGCCCGTCCATGGTCTTGGCGAGGACCGCCGGATCCTGCTCGTAGCAGTGGGAGTCGTACACGTCGGTCTCCGCCACCCGGTGGGCGTAGCCGGAGGCGTCGATCACGGGCCGGGTGGGGTCGGCCTGCTTGGTGGCCAGGAACATCGCGCGGGTGACGTCGTCGAGCTGGGTGATGCGGTCGTGCAGCGGCTGGTACGTCTCGTTCAGCGGGCACCAGCCGACGATCGAGGGATGGGAGTGGTCGCGCTCCAGGGCCTCCAGCCACTGGGCGACGTACGACGCGTCGGGGCGCTGGTTGTCGTCGCGGACGCCCACCTCGCAGCCCCAGTCGCCGAACTCGCCCCACACCAGGTAGCCGAGGCGGTCGGCGTGGTACAGGTAGCGCTCCTCGAAGACCTTCTGGTGCAGTCGGGCGCCGTTGAAGCCGGCGGCGAGGCCCAGTTCGATGTCGCGGACCAGGTCGGCGTCGCTCGGTGCGGTCATCAGGCCGTCGGGGTAGTAGCCCTGGTCGAGCACCAGGCGCTGGAAGACGGGCTCTCCGTTCAGCAGCAGCCGTTTGCCGTCGACGGCGACCGAACGGAGGCCGGCGTAGGAGCGCGCGGTGTCGACGACCGTGCCGTCGGCGTCGAGGAGTTCCAGGGTCAGGTCGTACAGGTGCGGGTCCTGCGGGGACCAGGGGCGCACCCGGTCGGCGGGCAGGGGCAGGACGAGCCGGGGGCACAGGTCGAGGTCCGCGCGGGTCTCGGCGGCGGTGATGTCACCCTGGCCGCCGGCGAGCGTGGCCCGCAGCCGGTGGCCGGGCCGGTTGGCGGTCAACGGGAGTTCCAGAAGGAAGGAGCCGGAGGCCAGGTCGGGGGTGATGCGGGGCCGCTTGAGGGCGACGGCGCGCGGGACCGGCTCCAGCCACACGGTCTGCCAGATCCCCGTCGTCCGGGTGTAGTGGCAGTGGGAGTTGGCGTACCAGGTGGACTGCTTGCCGCGCGCCTGCACGCCGTGCCGGCTGTCCCGGGCCCGTACGACGATCGTCAACTCCTCGCCGGACAGGGCGACTTCGCCGAGGTCGGCGGTGAAGGGCGTGAAGCCGCCGCGGTGCCGGGCGACCTCGGTGCCGTTGACCCAGACGGTGGCGTCGTGGTCCACGGCCCCGAAGTGCAGCAGCACCCGGGCGTCGCCCCAGGTGGCGGGCACGGTCACCGTCCGCCGGTACCAGACGGCCTCCAGGAAGTCCGTCTCCTCGATCCCGGACAGCGCCGACTCCGGGCAGAAGGGGACCAGGATCGTGCCGGCGAGTTCACGCGCCGCGAGGCCGCGCTCCAGGCCGGTGTCCGACCGGTCGATCTCGAACTGCCACTCGCCGTTGAGGTTGAGCCAGGCCTCGCGGACGAACTGCGGCCTGGGGTATTCGGGACGGGGCTTGTCCGGGGCGTGCGGGACGGGCATGGGGCTCCTTGCATCGAGTGTGCGGGCCGGTGCGCGACACATGGCACCATGGGTTTACATCGATGTAAAGACGTCGGGAGAGAAGACGGGGTCCGGAACCCCATGCATGACGGTCGGTACGATCACGGCAAGCGGAAGGACGGAGCAGCGTGGCGGCCAGACCGAGGATCAAGGACGTGGCGGAGTACGCCGGCGTCTCCCCCAAGACCGTCTCCAACGTGATCAACAACTTCGAGCACGTGTCGGAGCGGACCCGCGCCGCCGTCCAGGAGGCCATCGACGCCCTCGGCTACCGCGTCAACATCGCCGGGCGGCAGCTGCGCCAGGGCCGTACCGGCATGATCACCCTGGCGGTCCCGGAACTCGACGTCGCCTACTTCTCCGAGCTGGCCAAACACGTCATGGCGGAGGCCGACCGGCGCGGCCGTACGGTGCTGCTCCACCAGACCGGCGCCGTGCGCGAACGCGAGCTCGCGGCACTGCACGGCTTCGACGCGCAGTTCTCCGACGGCGTCATCCTCAGCCCGCTGTCCCTGCTCCCCCGCGACCTGGTCACGCGGGACCGGCGCCTGCCCGTCGTCCTGCTGGGCGAGCGCTCGGCCAAGGGCAGCACCGACCATGTCGGCATCGACAACGTGCTGGCGGCCCGCGAGGCCACCGAGCACCTGCTGGTCCGCGGACGCCGCCGGATCGCCGTCATCGGCGGCGCGCTGCGCGGCCGCCAGGGCACCGACCGGCTGCGGACCGACGGCTACCGCGAGGCCCTGAAGGCGGCGGGGGTGCCCTTCGACGCCGATCTCGTGGTGCCGGTGGAGGCTTTCCACTGGCAGGACGGGCTGCGCGCCGCCACCGCGCTGATGGCTCGGGAGGACCGGCCGGACGCGCTGCTGTGCCTGAACGACCATCTCGCCCTCGGCGCGCTGCGCGCCCTGCACGAGCAGGGCCGCTCGGTGCCGGGAGACCTCGACGTGGTCGGCTTCGACGACATCGAGGCCTCCCGCTTCAGCGTGCCCAGCCTGACCACCGTCGCCCCCGACAAGCGGGAGATCGCCCGGGTCGCCGTATCACTGCTGCTGGAGCGGATCGACGACCCGGACGCCACTGCCGTGCACGACCATGTGGCCGGGCACCGGATCATCGTGCGGGAGAGCACGGGCGGCTGAGCGGAGGGATCTCAGCCCTCGGTGGGACGGGGGCCGGGTACGAAGACCAGGGCGTCGCCCACGGACCGCTCCGTGGAGCCGCTGGGGTGGTTCACCAGCGTCCCCTCGACGGACATGGTGGTCGAGCCGCCGCCGTCCAGGTTGACCGCGTCGGTCAGGCCGAGGGCGTCGGCGACGGCCGCCGTCTCGTCCATCGTGGTGCCGACACTGGTCGTCATGCGGCCGTCGATGGTCGCCAGGACGACCTTGCCCTCGCGGGTCGTACCGGCGATCGTGCGCGGGTTGCGGTCGAAGAAGCTGCCCGTGCCGGCCGGCACCACGATCCGCCCGTGCGCGGTCAGGCGATAGCGTCCGTTCACGCCGAACAGTCCGGGCCGGACGGGGACTTGCCGGCCCTGCTCGTCCGTGAGCACCGAGTCGGTGCGCAGGCAGCCCCCGTCGGCGGTGTGCAGCAGGGCCGCCGCGTCGGCGCCCGTGGCCTGTACCGAGGTCTGGCCGGTGGTCAGGTGCGTGCCGCGCTCCTTCTGCGTGCGCACGACGCAGCCGTTGCGGTCGAGGACCACCTCGACGCCCGCGCCGGAGGGCGTGGCATCGGCGAACTCGGGGGTGAAGCGCACGACGTCACCGGGCACCGTGCACTGGGTCGGATCGGTCAGGTCGGCGCAGCCCGCCGGTACGACGGGCGGGTGGTTCACGTACGTCAGCGGCAGCGTCGCGTCGGTCCGCCGGTTGTGCAGGCTGCCCGACCAGCTCAGCCGGCCCATCAGAGCGTGGTTGTCGTGGGCGTCCACGACGAAGTCGGCCTCCGCGGGATCGCCGGTGGGCTCGCTGAGGAGGCGTCCGTCGTAGAGGCCGAGCCCCACCGGGTCACCGGGGTACTGGGCGCTGGCGGTGAAGGTGAAGAAGGAGGCGTTGACGCCGGCCAGGGCCTGCGAGGAGCGCACCAGGTCGGTCGTCTTCTCGGTGTGGGCCAGGTCGGGGCCGTACGTCGCCTTCAACTGTCCGCGCGCCCTGCGCGGGTCGATGGTCAGGACGTCGACCACCCAGGGGCCGCGTGTCGTGGTGTTGATCTGGTCGGCCGGGGCGGGGTCGGTCCCGCGGACGATACGGGTGAGGGTCACACCGTCGGCCAGGGTCTGTGTCGTGCGGGTCTCCGCGAGGCCGGGGTCGCCGAGCGGGAGCGTCGCCTCGGCGGCGGCGGCCCGGCCGGCGGGCGGCGCGAGCAGCAGGAGCAGGGCGGCCGCGGTGAGCGTCGCGGCACGGGTCAAGCCGGGTCTGTACGAGTTGAAGGCTCCCCTCCCTGAAGGGAGGGGATGCCTCACCCTCCAGGGCTGAGCGGGGATTTACGGCTCAGGCCGCCACCGGAGCCGGCGGCTCAGGTGGTCTTACGCCCTCGACACCGTCCGG